>NZ_BDGJ01000117.1:0-37453 GCF_002207765.1 Calderihabitans maritimus | reverse complement strand
AACCTCACCCAGCCGTTACGGCGGAGCGATACCGCAACCTGGCGCAGAAAAAAGCCTAAAGTTCTGAGCTTCATAGGGCATATGCCCCTTTGACATCGTCCCTCACCAGGCGTCCTTGGCTCAAGGCGATAACCCGCTTCTGAAAGGCATCCACTATCTCCCGGTCATGAGTGGCTACTATAACCGTAGTCCCTTTTTTGTTGATCTCCGCCAGCAAATCCATAATTTCCCGCGAAGTCATCGGGTCCAAATTACCGGTAGGTTCGTCCGCTACCAGGATACGGGGATTTTTTACTATGGCTCGGGCAATGGCTACCCGCTGCTGTTCTCCCCCGGAAAGCTGATGGGGAAACATCTTAGCCTTTAAACCCAGCCCTACCATATCTAAAGCTACCATCACCCTTTTTCGTATCTCCGTCCGAGGGTATTCCAGTACTTCCAGGGCAAAAGCAACGTTCTCAAAAACAGTCCGGTCTTCCAGTAAACGAAAATCCTGAAATACCACTCCGATATTGCGCCGCAGTATAGGAATTTCCGATCTCTTGAGGCGAATAATACTCCTGCCTCCAATTAAGATCTGGCCCCGAGTCGGAAGTTCTTCCCGGAAGATCAAGCGAATAAAAGTAGATTTGCCCGCCCCGCTAGGACCGACTAAAAAAACAAACTCTCCCTTGCTGATTTTTACACTAATATCCCTCAGAGCCTGGACGCCATTGGGATATATTTTCGTCACATTATACAGGTGGATCAAAAAAGCCCACTCCTTACAAACCAACTAGAACAACTACTATTGGTTTTTTCGACAATAAGTACTAAATTCCTGTTATAAAATACTAATTGTTAAAATTTGTCTGTTCAAGCCGGCGACGGTTCTTGATTTGAATGATGACCCAAGTAAAACATGCAGCCATAATTGTTTTGGAAATATTGTTTACGTACTTGGGGAGAAAAGACGACAGGGTAGGAAACATAAGCTTGAGGAAAAGATGCATGAGGAAGAGAAAGAAAAACGAGAAAGGACAAATAAAAAGCCAGCCGTAAAGGTTTTATGAAAGGCTGGCAATTATGAGGTTTACTCCTCCAAATTTTCGAGAAAAACCCTGACTTGCTTCACAAAGCTTCTGATGTCTTCGAGATCTTCCCTCAGTGGCGGCCGATATCAAAAATAGCTTGTCGTCAATTTTGGATATAAAAAGCCGGTTCACCTTTTGGCGAACTGTCTTTTTCTCTTCTCCACCCGGACAACCGCTTCCACTAAGTGTTCTGCCGTCAAACCATATTTTTCGAGGAGTTCTCCGGGTTTCCCGGACTCGCCGAAGCTATCTTTAATACCCACTCTTTCCATGGGTACCGGATAAGCTTCTACCAGAACTTCCGCCACGGCGCTTCCCAACCCCCCGATAATGTTATGTTCCTCGGCGGTAACTATAGCTCCCGTTGTCCGGGCCGCCTCCAGCACCGCTTCCTTATCCAGCGGTTTGATGGTAGAGATGTTGACGACCTGAACCTGCAGCCCCATTTTCTCTAGTTTTTCAGCCGCTTCTAGGGCTATCGACACCATGATCCCGGTAGCCATAATAGCCGCGTCAGTACCCTCTCTTAAACGGTGAGCCTTACCAATCCTAAAGGTATAATCTCGGTTGTCATATATAACCGGTACTGCAGAGCGCCCCAGGCGAATATAAACAGGACCGGAATATTCAACCGCAGCCTTGACCGCCTGTTCCGTCTCTACAGCGTCGGCGGGAACAATCACCGTCATACCGGGCAGAGAACGCATCAAGGCTATATCCTCTACCGACTGGTGTGATGCCCCGTCTTCACCGACCGTAATACCGGCATGAGAAGCGGCAATCTTTACGTTTAGCCGGGGATAAGCTATAGAGTTTCGTATCTGGTCAAAAGCCCGTCCCGTGGCAAATACGGCAAAAGTGCTGACAAAGGGAATTTTCCCTGCCGTAGCCAGCCCGGCGGCGGTTCCCATCATATTCTGCTCGGCGATCCCCATATCAAAAAAACGTTCAGGAAATTCCCGGGCGAAAAGAGCAGTTTTAGTAGATTTGGCCAGATCAGCATCCAGCACCACAATGTCTTTATTCTCTGCTCCCAGTTTAACCAGAGTCTTCCCGTAGGCTTCTCTCGTGGCTATCTTCTCTGCCATAACCGTTCCTCCTTCCAGTAGCCGTATATCAACCGAGCTCGCGCAGGGCCTGCTCCATCTGCTCCCGGGTAGGAGCAACCCCGTGCCAGTCAACCTGGTTTTCCATAAAGGAAACCCCTTTACCCTTAACCGTATGAGCTACGATCATCACCGGGCTTCCTTTAAACTCCCTCGCCTGCTTTAGAGCCCCCAGTATCTGCGCGAAGTCATGCCCGTTAATCTCCATGACACGCCAGCCGAAGGCCCGCCACTTATCAGCAACCGGGTCGGGAGACATTACTTCCCGGATAGGTCCGTCAATTTGCAAACCGTTATAATCCAGAAAAGCTACCACATTGTCCAACCGGTAATGAGCCGCAGCCATAGCTGCCTCCCATACTTCTCCCTCCTGAATTTCGCCATCCCCTAGCAAAACGAACACCCGGTAATCTCTTCCATCCAGCTTGCCCGCCAAAGCTATTCCGTTGGCAACCGCCAAGCCCTGCCCCAGTGAACCGGTAGACATTTCTACCCCGGGCAGCTTATTCATATCCGGATGTCCCTGCAAACGACTGCCTATTTTGCGCAGAGTATAAAGCTCTTCTTTGGGGAAATAGCCTCTTTCAGCCAGAACAGCATAAAGCAACGGTGCCGCATGACCCTTGGAAAGAACAAAGCGATCGCGCTCGGGCCAGTCGGGCCGCTGCGGATCAATTCGCATTTCCTGAAAATAAAGAGCAGTAACTATTTCCACCGCCGAAAGCGAGCCTCCCGGATGGCCTGATCCGGCTTCAGTTATCATAGTGACTATATCCTTGCGGATAGTCTTGGCCTTTTCCTCCAGGAATTTGTAGTTATTATCGGACATAGAACCACACCCTCCATGCTGAAAATTTCAAAAAACTTCCTCCGTAATGTCTTTAAACCCTTCCCCCAAAGCTTCATGTACGTTAGTAACTATTACAAAGGCCCGAGGGTCTATTTGGGAGACCAAAGCTTTGACTTTACTCACTTCGGCCCGCGTGATAACGGTTAATATGACGTCCCTTTCCTGATTGGTATAAAGTCCTTTCCCCCGCAAGACAGTCGCCCCCCGGTTCAGTTGGTATAGGATAGCCTGGCCAATCTCCTCATGACGGGAGGAGATTATCAAAGCCGCTTTGGCGTATCCGAAGCCCTCCTGCACCAGGTCGATAACGTGACTAGTTATGTACAGGGAAATCAAGGCATAAAGGGCCAACTCAATGCCAAAAACGATGCCGGCCAGGGTAATGACAAAAGCGTCAATGATAAGCAGTCCCTGACCTACGCTTATCCTAAAAAACTTATTTATCAACCGGGCACCCAAGTCGGTACCACCGGTGGAACCTCCTGCCCGAAAGACTATTCCCATACCTAGCCCCGTGATGGCGCCTCCGTAAACTGATGCCAACAACACGTTTTCGGTAGGAGGTGTCACATAAGGCCCTATCAGGTCGGTAAACACAGACAGGGCTATAGTCCCATATAAAGTCTTTAAGCCAAAACGAATCCCCAGCTCTCTCAGACTTAATAGAAACAAAGGTATGTTTATAAGGAGCATGGTTAAACCTACCGGCCATTTAAAAACATAAAAAACTACCGTAGCTAAACCACTTACTCCCCCGGCAGCAATTTTAAGAGGAATCAAAAAAAACACCAAGCCCAAAGCTGTTATCAAACTACCTGCGGTTACTCCCAAAAACTCAGCCACTACCTTGAGGCGCAACAAAATCACCTCATTTCTATTTCCAGGCCCGTTTCTTCGCCATGTCTAACGTTGACTTCTTTCTGTTCAACATTGCGACTGAAAACTCCTTCTTTTGACAGAAGATAGCGCACCTAATGTGCGCCATCATGATAAATCTTCTTTTTTAATAGCCTCAACGGGACAGACGTCTAAACACAGACCGCATTCCTCACAATGGTCGGAAATACTATATAATGCATCATCTCCACCCTCACCGCTGCCAAAACCATCGTCAATAGCGTCTACCGGACAGACTACGCTGCAGCCACCACAAGCAATACAGTCACCAGTAATCCGAAAGGGCATTTTTAGTCCCTCCTGACTGTTTCTCTTGGGTACTGCCTATAGTTATGCGTCTGTCCAGTTACTTTTATACGGCCGTAAGGCGGTAAGTTCCGGCTTTCTTCTTAACTCCTCGCCTTAATGATCAACTTCCCCTGCCCCACCTCTATTTTTTCCAACTCAGATACGAACGGAATTTGTTCTAAGGAAATTAAAAACCGTGTTTGGGCAAGTATATTTTCCCGAAAAGGATTTCCTAACTCTACCCGGTTGATTCTTAAATTCCTGGGTTTAAATGCTATCTCCCTGGCCCCGCTTATCTCAAGCGTCCCATCGATCTCCAGTTCAACAGGCATGCTAAAAATCGAAACACTTCCCAGCAGAGTTACCTGGTCATCTCCTAACCTCACTTCCGGCTTCAAAAACCTTCCCCGCAACTGCTGCTCTAAATAACGGCTGACATCAGAGGCCAACAGAACAATTTCCGTGAAAGAAGGCTGCTGATAACGCAACACCAGCTTTTTTTCCTGGAGAAGTTCTCCCCAGTCAATCTGAACTTCTTTCAGTCGAGACTGAAACCGGCTAACCGGTAAACCGCCCACGGAACCTTCAGTAATATATAAATTTATAACATCAAATTTTCCTAACAGGATTTTGGTTGCCGGAACCGCCTCCACTTCTACTTGAACGTCTGCAGCATGGGGAAAATTGTAACGAACTGCTTCCTCCAAGGCCAGAGCCACCACCCGGGGAAAGAACAATTGGCTCAACAATAAAAAAAGCATTAAGAAGACCAGTAAAAACAAGAACAAACGCCTCATTACTGTTAACCACCTTCAGCAAACGCCGGGTTCCTTTCTACTTTTGAACCACGCTTTTCCGCAGGTAAGCAGCGATAAACTCGTCTATCTTACCATCCATTACTGCCTCCACGTTACCTACCTCTAAGTTGGTGCGGTGATCTTTTACCAGACTGTAAGGATGAAAAACATAGGAACGAATCTGATTTCCCCAGGCTATCTCGTGCTGTTCGCCCCTCAATCTGGCCACTTCTTCTTCCTGTTCTCTACGCTTCAGCTCAAATAATTTTGCCTGCAGTATTTTCATAGCAGCCAGTCGGTTGGCATGCTGGGATCTTTCATTTTGACACTGAACTACAATACCAGTAGGAAGGTGAGTAATACGCACTGCCGATTCTGTTTTGTTCACATGCTGTCCCCCGGCACCGCTGGCCCGGAAGGTATCTATCTTGAGCTCAGCTGGATCAATTTCAATTTCCTGTTCGGTTTCCAGTTCCGGAATAACGTCTACCGAAACAAAAGAGGTATGGCGTCTACCTGACGCATCAAAAGGAGAAATTCTCACCAGGCGGTGGACACCTTTTTCTGCCTTAAGATATCCATAAGCATTTTCCCCTTTGATTAAAATAGTTGCACTTTTGATGCCCGCTTCGTCGCCTGGAAGCAAGTCCAGAATCTGAACTTCATAGCCTTTATCTTCTGCCCAACGGCTGTACATGCGCAACAACATCTCGGCCCAATCCTGGGATTCCGTTCCCCCCGCTCCCGGGTGGAGCGATAAAATGGCATTGTTGCGGTCGTAAGGCCCGCTCAAAAGGGTTGCCAGTTCCAGCTTATCCAGTTCGCGGTTTAAGCGACCTATAATACGGGAGATTTCCTCGGCCTGGGTTTCATCTTCCTCTTCCATGGCCAGTTCCCAGAGAATCAAAGCCTCATCCAAACGCTCCTGTAAACCCTCAAACTCTTTGACCTTTTCTTTCAGCAGGGTTAGCTCTTGTAGAGTCTCCCTGGCCTCCTGTCGGTTTTCCCAAAAATCAGGAGCCATAACCTTTTCTTCTAGGGCTTTAACTTGGGCAACTTTTCTTTCCAAGTCAAAGAGAAACCCTCATTTCTTCCAGTCGCTTTTTCAAGTTTTCCAGTTCCCGTTTCAAGTCTGCAAGCAATATCCTCGCCCCCTCCTCTGATTAATTTCGGCCACAACACTTTTTATATTTCTTGCCGCTGCCGCACGGGCATGGCTCGTTTCGTCCAATCTTTTGCTGGCGACGAATTGGTTGACGACTTTCCTCTTCAGCATATTTGTTTTCCACTACGTTTTTATATTGTTCGCGAGGTTGTTCCACCACGTTGACCCGGAATACGTAGCGAACAATATCTTCCTGAATGCTGGCAATCATATCATTAAACATCTGGTAAGCTTCAAATTTGTACTCGACCAGCGGGTCTCTCTGACCGTAAGCCCGCAGTCCAATACCCTGCCGTAGCTGGTCCATAGCGTCCAGGTGGTCCATCCATTTGCTATCCACTACCTTGAGGGTAACTACTCTTTCCAGCTCACGCATGGTTGCTTCGCCCAGTTCTTTCTCCCGGGCTTCATAATACTCCAGGGCCTTTTCATGAAATAGCCGGCGAATTTCCTCTTTGTCCATGTTCTTAAGCTGTTCCGGCGTCAGGTCATGGCCAGGTAAAAATTGTTGTTCCGCATACTCCAGGAGGCTGGAGAGATCCCACTGTTCAGGATAATCGCTCTCTACGGAAAACCTTTCTATGGTGCGGTCAATCACATCGCGTATCATCTGTTGAATTTTTTCTTTGAGATCCTTACCAAACAGTACCTCCCGGCGTTGCTTGTAAATAATGTCCCTTTGCTGGTTCAAAACATCATCGTACTCCAATACATGCTTGCGGATTTCAAAGTTCCTGGCTTCCACCTTCTTCTGAGCCGCTTCAATAGACCGGGAAATCAAAGGGTGGTCGATAGGAGTAGAATCATCCATCCCCAGTTTATCCATTAAACCGGCAATGTTGTCTGATCCAAACAGCCGCATTAAATCATCTTCCAGGGAAATATAGAACCTGCTGGAGCCCGGGTCTCCCTGGCGGCCCGCCCGGCCCCGCAACTGGTTGTCGATACGGCGGCTTTCATGTCTTTCGGTGCCGATAATGTGTAAACCGCCCAGTTCTTTAACACCCTCACCTAAAACAATATCGGTACCGCGACCGGCCATGTTAGTAGCAATAGTAACTGCCCCTTTCTGTCCCGCCCGGGCAATTATCTCCGCCTCCTGTTCGTGATATTTGGCGTTGAGTACCTGGTGAGGAATACCGTGTTTCTTCAACATCCTGCTCAATTCTTCCGATTTTTCTATAGAAACGGTTCCCACCAGCACGGGCTGTCCTTTGCGGTGCCTTTCTACTATCTCCTTGACTACCGCTTCAAATTTACCTTTTTCGGTACGGTAAACCACATCCGGATAGTCTACCCTGATCATCGGTTTGTTGGTAGGAATAACCACCACGTCCATATTATAAATCTTTCTAAACTCTTCCTCTTCAGTTGCAGCCGTACCGGTCATCCCGGCCAGCTTTTTGTACATGCGGAAGAAATTCTGGAAGGTAATGGTGGCCAGGGTTTGGGACTCTCTTTCTATTTTAACTCCTTCTTTGGCTTCAATAGCCTGGTGCAAGCCGTCACTATAGCGCCGACCAAACATGAGGCGACCGGTAAATTCATCCACAATGATTACCTTGCCGTCTTTGACAATGTAATCGCGGTCCTTCTTCATTAACGCATGAGCCTTCAACGCCTGGTTAACATGGTGGCTCAACTCCATATTCTGAGGGTCATATAGATTCTCGACCCCTAACATCTTTTCTACTTTGGCAATCCCCTGCTCTGTAAGGGTAACCACGTGGGCTTTTTCATCTACAGTGTAATCCTCATCTTTCTTCAGGCGGGAAACAACTCGGGCTATGGTGTAATAAAGGTCCGTCGGCTTATCCGCCTGCCCTGAAATAATAAGAGGCGTACGAGCTTCATCTATAAGAATACTGTCTACCTCGTCAATGATGGCGTAATTTAATTCCCGCTGTACCAGCTGGTCCACGTGCAGAGCCATATTATCCCGCAGGTAGTCAAATCCAAACTCATTGTTGGTACCGTAGGTTATGTCGGCAGCATATGCCTTCTTCCTTTCCGCAAAATCCAACCCTTGCACGATTACTCCTACGGACAGGCCTAAGAATTCATAAATTTTGCCCATCCATTCCCGGTCCCGGCGGGCCAGGTAATCGTTCACGGTTACGATGTGTACTCCCTGACCGGTAAGGGCATTAAGGTAGGCAGGCATGGTGGCCACTAATGTTTTCCCCTCACCGGTTTTCATTTCAGCGATGCGTCCCTGGTGTAAAACAATTCCCCCCATTACCTGTACGTCAAAGGGACGCATGCCCAACACCCGGCGGGCAGCCTCCCGGACTACCGCAAAGGCCTCCGGCAGGAGGTCGTCAAGACTTGCCCCGTTGGCCAGGCGTTGTTTGAACTCTGCCGTCTTGCCCCGTAAAGCCTCATCAGATAAAGCCTGTATCTCCGGCTCCAGGCTGTTAATTACCTGTACCTGTTTAGAAAGCTTTTTTATTTCTCTGGCATTATCATCAAGCCAGTTTTTCAATATACCTAACATAGAATTGCTCCTTTCCAAAACCTGAAACAAGAATACAAAGAAGAGAAGGAACCACCATCGGTTCCTCTCTTAAATTTGCTATCATTTTATTCTATCATGTAAGAAACCTACATTCAACTGTCATTATTACGGGCGTTACTCAGCTATTACTTTGCCGAACGGTCATGGCCTTTTGAACCAGCAAAAAGATACCTATGCCGATCATTAGGTCACCTATACTGTACCTTCCGGGACGGAAGAGGTCCAACACCAACACGTCCGCGAGAAAAGCAAGTCTCGTGGCAGGTCCCAGCGGCTGGTGAATCGCCGAAGTAGCAAGAAAAGCCAAGTCCCCCGCCGGGAGTCCTTCGGTGATTACCGGCATGGCCCCGCCGTTCAAAAGAATTACTATAAAATTGAGAAAAATCCCGGCTCCTAAAACTTTCATACCCGGCACCGTAGAATTGAACCACAGAAAAACGAAGAGTAAAACATAAGAGAGCAGGTGCAAACCGGCAGTCCAGAAGGATTTTTCTATAAGTCCGCGGTAAGTCAGGTGATCCAGAAATGTCTGAATCAAAAATGCCAGCAAAACAAGAGGAAAATAATTAATCCGAAGCCTGGCTAGATATCCCAGGCGGCCCCCCCTTAAATAACCAATAATTACAGATAAAAAAAGACCTCCTATCAGTAATAACAAATCCATCAGCCCCCGATTTCAAGCACATTTTATCCTTTAGTGACTATTGACTATGGAGGCAGGTCTAACTTTTACTGCCTCTCGCTCCTCTTCCTCCTTAATTTCCAGCCCGAGGGAGGACAAGGCCCGGCCAAAGGCTTCTACTACCTCGGGGTCAAACTGAGTGCCGGCAAATCTTTGCAATTCCTTCCACGCCTGCTGCGCGCTCATGGCTTCCCGGTAGGGCCGGTTCGTGGTCATGGCGTCAAAAGCGTCGGCCACCGCTATAATACGTGCCCCCAAAGGGATATTCTGGCCGGAAATACCTTCCGGATAACCCCCGCCGTCCCACCGCTCGTGATGATACTTGACCACCTCATATCCTTCCTGCAGCTGTTCGATCTTCCGAACAATTTCCGCCCCGAGCTCTGCGTGTTTCTTCATTACCTCAAATTCTTTCCGGTCCAGCCGACCCGGCTTGTTTAATATACTTTCCCTAGTGCCTGTCTTTCCTATATCATGCAGCAGCGCCAGGTACCTCAGGTTTTCTACTTGATCTTCCCTCATTTTCAGTTCCTTGGCGGTAGCCACCGTATACCGCGCCACTCTTTCCGAATGTCCCCGGGTATAAGCATCCTTGGCCTCCATGGCTGTGGCCAGAGTTTCAATGGTTTTCAGGTACATCTTCCGCATGTCCATGTAGAGCTTGAACGAATGGCGGGCAACCAGAAGGGGAATGAAAAACAAGAGCACTCCCATGATACCCGTGGAGCGGTAGACAGCAGCAATGAGCAGTCCAAGGGGTGCTAAGGCCAGAAAGTTAGGTACGCTCCATTTTATATTTATACTCAGTATGTCCATAAGAGTAAGGTTTTGAGTTAAAGCTAAAACGGTAGCCACTGCACCAGTATTAATCAGCATAAATATGAATAATGCTGCTACCAAAGCCAGCCAGTTTTGAAAGAGGTGGCCCCCTGACACTGCCAGAACTTCGTAACTGAGACCGGCCAGCCCTACGGCCAGGCAAAATTGTGCTTCATTGAAGAGGATTTTATACCAGGGAGCCTTATTATTATTAATTTTCCAATTGAGAAATTCACCGAGCAGATCACCCAATACCATTATCCAAACGGAGATGGACGCCCCGAACAAAATGATAAGCGTATAATAAATAGCAAAATTGACGGTAACATAACCACCTTTTGGAAGTTCTACGTAAAGCACATTGGAAACTGCCACCAGGACTAGGAATACCAGAAAACTCTGTAAAGGTACTGCTTGAAAGTCAGCTCTTAATGAAAGGTAAACGAACAAAAAAGTCCCGAGTATTATTATGCTTATAATATACACTCTCGCCTTTAAAGAGATACCCTTCATTCCGCTTCTCTCCTCAAAGATTTACAAAGGCCGACAGATTTGAAAAGTTATTACCATTTATAACCAGCGCCACCCGCCAGAATTAAGGTAGCTAGGGTAGCTAAAACAGTCAAGATTCTGTACATGCGGACAACCTCCCTCACGGTAATCTCCACCGGCATCCGCTAGAACCGGCAGGCATACCGCTCCGCTCGGTCGTCCCGCTCCGCTGTCAAAATTCCCCTCAAATCTGTCGGCCGTATGAAAAACCTTAGTTCTCCTTATCACGGAACAAAATCGACAATCTGCGATTTACAGCTCCTAAAGTAGCCTTCCCGGTTGCCTCCCGGTCGTCATGCTGGACAAAAGCTGCCCCTATCAGACTCTCCTCTCCCCGGCCGGTAACCAGAGAAACAGCTACTACGATGGCTTCTTTGCGCGCAAAAGGGAGTTTCACCAGGTCTTCCACCACAAACCGGCTGCCTTCCTCCAGATAATTTTCTATAGCGTTAAGCGTGGCCGCCGCCACCAGGCGCAACCGGTTATTTACCGTATTGGGCCCGGCGGCCGTCCCTTCGTAAATTTTATCACCCACGCTTATCTCTACTCGCGCTTCGGCGGTAACCCCGGCTGTAAGCAGGTTAATGCTTACCAGCCGTGGTCTCAAACCCGCCGGTACGTTGAATTCCTCTTCTTCTTCTACCTGCGCCACGCTGATCTTTTTATGGTCAACACTTATTCCTAATTGCACCACCAGAGCAGACTCGATATCCCGCACTATTTGTTTGGGAGCACGTTCATGGCTGGCCAAAACATGAATTTCTTCGATATTCTCGTTGGCATCGGTTACAATACGGGCCGATATAACACCTCTTACCTGTTTAATAATTTGTTCGCCGCGGGATATTAAATCCTGCTTTTCTTCACTCACCGCTTCGCTCACCTGCTTTCTCTTTCTCTCTCGTGTATTAGCTTATATTTCGCCAAAAATCAACTTTTTCCTGTCAAAATTATTAAAATTTACCATGAAATTAAATGACCGGCTTTTTCAGCCGGTCAACTATCTCTCCGGTTCAATTAAACCGTAATTCCCGTCTTTTCGCCGGTACACTACGTTAATTTCCTCCGTTTCCGCATTGGAAAATACGAAAAAATTATGTCCGACCAGATTCATCTGCATGATCGCTTCCTCTACCGGCATCGGCTTAATGGGAAAACGCTTGGTACGAACAATTTTCGGCTTTTCTTCTTCCTCTTCCCGCTCCTCCTGGGACATTTGCGCCACCAGTTCCCTGAGACTGTTATTTTTAATTTTTTTGGCCAGTTTTGTTTTATACTTATTTATCTGTCTTTCCAATTTATCTATGACCATATCGACCGAAGCATACATATCTCCACTCTCTTCTTCGCCACGGATGACGAATCCGTTCAAGGGAATAGTTACCTCTACCCTGTGCCTCTCCTTTTCCACCAGAAGAGTCACCTGTACTTCTTCGATATCCAGGTATTTCTGCAGTTTCCTCAGTCTTTTTTCTGCATACTCTCGGAGAGCGTTGGTAACATCAATATTTTTCCCTCTTACGATAATGTTCATCCGACCACTACCTCCTACTCCATTGTTAGTTATTATTATTCCCGAAACAGGTAAAAAATCCTGCCTTTTCCCTGTTAACCCCTGGCAAAAAATTAAAAACCCCGGTTTGGACAACCGGGGTAGTTGGCAATTATGACAATTTGACTACATTGGCCGCCTGCGGACCGCGGGGACCTTCCACAATGTCAAACTGTACTTTTTGTCCCTCGACTAAACTCTTAAAACCCTCCTCCTGGATAGCTGAATAATGGACGAATACATCTCCTCCGTCTTCTCGTTCAATAAACCCATACCCTTTCTGCTGATTAAACCACTTGACCCTACCAAACATTTCTAAACATTCCTCCTAAAAATAAAATTACTCACCCGCGGCTGTTCGGCAGCCACAAGTTAATTTATTATACCATGCCAGAATCGGTTTGTCAAAAAAATATCCTACAAAATTTTGCTAAGAAAGGCCTGGGTGCGGGGGTTTTTCGGAGCATAGAATATTTCCTGTGGAGTACCTTCTTCCACTATGCGTCCCTCATCCATGAACAATACCCTATCGCCCACCTCCCGGGCGAATCCCATCTCATGGGTTACAACTATCATGGTCATTCCTTCTTTTGCTAAATCCTTCATAACAGCTAAAACTTCTCCCACCATCTCCGGATCCAAAGCAGAGGTAGGCTCATCAAAGAGCATCACTTTGGGACGCATGGCTAAAGCCCGCGCAATGGCCACCCGCTGCTGCTGCCCCCCGGAAAGCTGGTCGGGATAGGCATGCGCCTTATCTTTAAGTCCAACTTTTTCTAATAATTGAAAAGCTAGTTCTTCGGCTTCTTCTTTAGGCATCCGGCGAACTTTGATTGGAGCCAGGGTTATATTCTGTAAGGCCGTTTTATGGGGAAACAAGTTGAAACGCTGAAAAACCATTCCCACTTCTTCTCTAACTTTGTTAATGTCCGTATCTTTGTCAGTAATATTTATACCGTTAATAATAATTTCTCCGGAAGTCGGTTCTTCCAAACGGTTTAAGCATCGCAAAAAGGTACTTTTACCGGAACCACTGGGACCGATAACGCAAACTACTTCTTTCTCCTTAACGTGACAGTTGATGTCTCGCAGCACTTCCAGAGTACCAAAACTTTTGTATAGTCGCCTAACTCTGATCACCGGTCCTCAATCTCCTTTCCGCCCAGGAAACCAGGTAAGAAATGCTCATGGTCATCAGCAGGTAAATGAAAGCAATAGTAATGTACACTTCAAAGGGCCGCGGCCTTCTGCCCACAATAAGTTTCCCTTTGGTCATAAGTTCATGTAATCCTATTACCATTACCAGGGAAGAATCTTTTAAAAGAGCAATAAATTCGTTCCCTAAAGGAGGAATACACACTTTAAAAGCCTGAGGTAAGATAACATAACGCATAGCTTGTCCATAGGTCATCCCCAAGGACCTAGCTGCCTCCATCTGCCCTCGATCAATAGACTGTATCCCCGCCCGGAAAATTTCTGCCACGTAAGCCCCGCTGTTGATGCTCAGAGCAACAATTCCTGACACCAGCTTAACCGGAGTGTATCCCAGCAACTGCGGTAAGCCGTAGTGAATTAACATAATTTGGACCAGCAATGGCGTGCCCCGAAAAAAATCCACGTAGGCTCCGGCCAGTTTGGACAGGAGCTTAAATTTCGACAGGCGCGCCAGGCTGACAAAAAGGCCAATTATGGAACCAATGGTAATGGATATGACGGTAAGGCCTACCGTCATCTTCGCCCCTTCGAAAAGTATCGGTAGTATCTCAATCATGAAACCCCACTTCATTCACCGACGCCCCTTGAGAAAAAAATAATGCGTAATGCACTTCTTTAACACAGTGCATTACGCATTTATTATAGCCTTAAAGTCCCAAATTGTCTACTTATGGTCTTAAGAGTCTATTTTCCAAAATATTTGGCATAAATTTCATCGTACTTGCCGCTTTCTTTTACTTTCTTCAAGCCCTCGTTTATTTTCTCCCGCAGCGGGTTGCCTTCTTTCAAGGCAATTCCGTAAAATTCCGGTTCTACTGTCGGGTCTTCTATCATTACTATCCCTGCATCCGGGTTATGTTTAATAAAGTTGGCGACTACGGGATCGTCAGCTACCACTGCTTCCACTTCCCCAGTCTCCAAAGCCATTAGCGCATCAGGCGTGGTAGGATAGGTACTAATATCGTCTTCTTTCATCCCTTCAATTTGCTCCACAGCATAGTGCCCCGTAGTATTTGCCTGAACACCGACTCTTTTACCCACCAGGTCGGCTAAACTCCGGATTTCAGAGCCTTCTTTTACCGCTATGGCTTGGACCACTTCAAAATAAGGCTCTGAAAAATCTACCTCTTCCTCCCGCTCAGGAGTTATAGTCATAGCGGAAATAACCACATCTACCTCACCGCTATTAAGGGCGGGATACAAACCGTCCCAATCAATATGTTGCAGTTCGGCCTCCATACCGATGGCTTCAGCTATCGCTTTAATCAATTCAGCATCAAATCCGGTTATTTCGCCGGTCTTTTCATCGACGTACTCAAAGGGAGCGTAGGCCGCCTCCGTTCCTACTTTCAAAATAGCAACTTCTTTCTCTCCACCTTCACCCGGCTGTGTTTGCTCAGTATTTGCTCCGCTTTCTTCTTTCCCGGCTTTTTCCCCACCGGCTCCGCAGCCGGTGACTGCCACCATGAGACCAAAAACCAGAAGCGCAACAAGTAAAGCAATACCAACTTTTTTCATCTAATATATACACCTCCGTAGTTTTCTAACATAAAATTGGAAATTGGTTGATCTTCTAATGTCCACTACGCTCTACTAATTATCACCCCCCAGTATCATTAACTTACCAAAATGCTAAGCAGGGCCACATGAATTGCTCTTTTCTCCATAAATGTTGGCAAACGGTAAGATAATTCTGCAATAAATTTGTTTTTCCTGCTGCTTGTTTAACAATTTTTTGCCGGGCATTTACCGTTTGTATGTCGAAAACAACCTTCTGCATAGTTCTTTGTGGATGCAAAATCCTGTGGATTATGTGGATAAGTTTGTTAGTAACTAATAAAATCGGACCTTTTCTTTGTGGACAGGCATGTGGATATGAAAAATTTGTCACAAAATTATCTTAATTTACTATATCTTGGCACCTGAGTGTCGAATTGAGCCTCTGCCTGTAGCCAAAACTACTGCCGAAACTCTCTGCGCCCCTGCCTGTAGCAATACCCGGGAACACTCCCGTATGGTATTCCCCGTGGTAAAAATATCATCTACCAGTAAAATTCTCCGGTTCAACACCCTAGAAGGCGAAGAAACAGCAAAGGCTCCTTCCACATTGCTGAAACGTTCCCGGCGGGACAAGCTGGCCTGGGGTACATTATTTCGTGTTTTTGTCAACACCCGACAGTCTACAGGCAAATTCAGGCGGTCAGCCACCTCTCGAGCCAGTAATTCCGACTGATTATAACCTCTTTCCCTTAAACGCACAGGATGTAGGGGTACGGGAACAACTAGTTCTAGACGACCGTAAGCAGCTTCCGTCTCCACCACTTTGGCCATTAAACGTCCCAAAGGACGACTCAAGGACGGTTTTCCCCTGTATTTCAGGCAGTGTACCGCTTCCTTAAGAACACCTTCATAAAGCCCTACCGCCCGGGCAATATGAAAGGGAGGTTGGTCATCTCTGCATTCCATACACCAGGATTCTTCTTCCAGTGTCCTGCCGCAGCGGAGACAATAACTCCAGCTTTTCCGGTTGACGCTTATCTGCTCGAAACAAAAGGAGCAGATCCCCTCTTCTTTTACCTCTCTCCCCCTCCTACCACAAACAGGACACGAACACGCAGAAGGATAAATTAACTCCAGAAAAGAATGCCAGATATTTTTCCCCATGAGAGAGTTCTTCCTCCTCTTGCTTCAACAATTTCTCCTCGTTCGGCGCCGTTCCTGCCCCAAAATCTCTATCGATCCCAGTCCTCTTGCTTTTTCTCGGTAAAAAAGTAAAAACCGGGCTTTTTTGCCCGCAAAAACCATGTTCTTCAGCCTTTAGAGAAAAAACTTCCCGCTTTTTCTACCACCTGCCGGACATCAGTCCGTTCATCTAAACTAAGGACCCAGAGCAACTTTCCCCGACAAAAGGGAAAAATAAATTTTAGCGAAAAGTCTTCTTTTATTTTAATCCAGGTAAAAAAGGGGTGTTTGGTATAAAATTTTCCCAAAATAAGCGGTGTTTGATCCTGAGAGTTACAGTCAACTATCACGGTTTCAAAATTATAACCTCTTTCCCGCAAACGCCTCAACCCTCGCAATATCCCTTCCATACAGCCTTCCCCGTTTCTGGTCAATAGGACTAGAACCCTGCTACAACTAGTCCTGCTTGGCCGGACCTTTTCTCTCCAGAGAATACCGAACAGCACCAGTATAACCACGCCGACCAGACCAAAATATATCTTTATCAAAAAATATGTATCCATTATTCCACCCCTCCACCTCCGGCCGACTAACCTATTATATGCCTCGTCGGTAGCCGGTGCTAAACTTTAACGTATAAGAAGTTTGGATAGGGCCATAATAAAACCGAAGGTGGTGGGGATTATGTCATTAGACAGCAGCACTTGCATTCGCTGCGGACAATCCTTGCGTCTAGCTGAAACAAGCATGCCCGATCAACCTGCGGTGTTCGTTCCAGGGAAAGGCGAACTATGCGCCGAATGCTACCGCGAATTGAGTCCGGAAGAGTACAAAAAATATTTTCCTTAAGACTGATTAACCATTAAAAAAGCATCCCGGTTGTTCCAGGATGCTTTCCTTTATGCTTTCAAAGGCGCAGCATTTCCCTTACCTGCTGCTGGATAGAACGCACCTGCTCCTCACTGTTGCCTTCCACGTAAAGGCGGAATAACGGCTCCGTTCCGGAAGGCCGGATAAGAACCCAACTATCATCAGCCATTATTTGTTTACCTCCGTCTACAGTCACCCTGCGAATGACCTTTTGCCCGCCAATTTCTTCCGGCATCCAGCCGCGCAATTCCTGCAAAATTCTCTCTTTTTCCTCGGGGGAAACGGGAAGGTCCAATCTTTCACTTATCAGCAGTCCAACCTCCCGGCCCACTTCATCCGTTATTTCTTGTAAAGACTTGCCGGTCACCGCTACCAGTTCTACAATTAATAAGTTAGCAAGGATCCCGTCCTTCTCCGGCAGGTGTCCTCTAATACTTAACCCGCCGCTTTCTTCTCCTCCCAAAATGCTCCCCCGGTGAAGCAGGGACTGCCCGATGTACTTGAACCCAACCGGGGTTTCTTCAACTTCCAAACCATACTTCTTGGCTATACGGTCCAGCATATGCGTGGTAGCTACCGTCCGGGCCACACGACCTCTCCAGCCTTTATTTTTGACCAAATGTACCAGTAATAAATACAGTATCTGATTGGGGCGATAAAAACTTCCGTCCCTATCTATTACCCCGAAACGGTCAGCGTCTCCATCCAGGGCGAGCCCCAGGTCAGCTCCCGTTTCCAGTACCCGTTCTCGAAGTTCGGCTAAAATATTGCCGTTGGGGTCCGGAAGATGCCCGCCGAAAAGCGGGTCTCGGTAACCGTGGATAACCTCTACCCGGCACCCGGCCTTCTTCAAAATTGTTTCCAGATAACCAATACCTGCCCCGTAAAGGGGATCCACTACTACCGCAAGGCCTGCTCCTCCAATGGCTTTAAAATCTATTAACTTACTCAAATGCTTAATGTAAGCCCCCATCGGCTCAACAGGCCTGATTAACCCCCTATCCCGAGCGTCTTTTTCCGGCAGCCGGCGAACATCCCTTGTATTCAATACCCGGAGTACTTCTTCTTCAATTTGCCGGGTGACTTCCGGCACAGCCGGTCCGGCATATTCCGGGATGAACTTAATTCCATTATACTCCGGAGGGTTATGGCTGGCCGTAAGCATAACTGCTCCCGCCGCCTGGAAATGCTTGACGGCAAAAGCTACCACCGGCGTAGGAGTAGCCCTTTCGGTCAGAAAAACTGGAATTTCATTCCCCGCTAATACCTCGGCCACCGCCAGGGCAAACTTTTCCGAAAGAAAGCGATTGTCGTAACCTACCACTATTCCCTGACGGTATATTTCTTTTTGCAACAGATAGGCAGCAATAGCCTGAGCTACGATGCGCACATTATCAAAAGTAAAATCTTCCGCCATCACCGCTCGCCAGCCATCCGTACCAAAAGCTATACGCTTCATAAATTGGCCCCCTCGCAACGCAGTTGTTTCTGGAATTATTTGCCTGTATAATTGTACCATACCTTCCTCTTTAAGTCCACTCTGGCTTCAACTCCAGGGGTTATGGCTGGTCGGTAATATCGGTAGTATACTGCAAGTCGTCCTTTTTCTTATCTATATGAAGTTTTCCCTGCGTATCCAAAATGGCCAGTGCTACTTCCTTTAAACTAGTAATCCCCTGCTTCTGGAGTTCCGCCAGAAGCCATTTCTCATCTAGATTATTCTGGCGCAAATTCTGGTGGATAATTTCTCCGTCTACAATTATCTCAGAAGGAATACCTTCGTACTGAGTACTTAGACCTAAATCAGCCGGTTTCAGCGGCTGCTTGTGAGATTTTGGAAGTACGCTCAAGTTCCCGTCCGGCTCCAGAATGGCAAACTCCACGTCGGCAATATTAAACACATCTTTCTCCCGGAGCTGCATCAAGAGTTCATCCACGTTGTACCTCATTTTCTTCATATTATCTTCCAAAACCTTACCGTTATGAATGACTATCGTAGGTTCCCCGGCGATCAATTTTCGAGCCGCGCGGCTCTGCAGGGAGACGTATCCCATTAAGAAAGTAAGGACAGCAAACACAGTGAGTCCCATAAAGTGCATCCAGGTTCGCTGCGGCCCGATATCAGTTGCCAGGACTGCCGCCATACCCCCGAAAGTAATGCCATTGATGTACTCAAAAAAAGTAAGCTGTCCGATTTGCTGTTTCCCTAAAATCCGTGCATAAAATAGAATGGCAAAAAAGGCAAGAACCGTCTGGAGAAACACTTCGATAAACGTGGACATCCTCTTTCACCTCTAAAGTAACTCTTTCTTAGTCAATATGTAGAGAATTACGGCTCCGGCAATGATAAACCCCATGATCAACAGTCCTTCCCACAAAACCTGTTTCATCGCCCGTCCTCCTCGTTACAGGTTACCGTCACCTTATTATTATGTCTTTTTTCACCTTTTTTTACCCCAAAAAAAGAAAACTGCCACCAGGCAGTTTCATACGTTTCCAGGCAGTTCATTATGTATTAAGATAAATAATTAAAAACTTCTTCAGGTTCATATATCGGGTAACCGGGAAACTCCTAAAATATTGGCCATCAGTTTTATATCTTGTAGTGTTATTTTCCTCGCCAACTCCACATCGCTTTTCAAACATTCCGCAGAAGCGAGGCCTAGAAATGTTGCCAGCTCGTTACAGGAAAGGCCAAAGGCTCTTCTGAATTGTCTTACCAGGGCAATTATCTTTTCTCTGCAGGTCGATTGCTTTTGATTTGCCATTACAGCACCTCCAACTGGAAACGACGATTTCAGGTTATGCTTTATTTAGAGCCTTTTTATTTTGTTCCTTCACAACTTTCCAAGCCCAGGCGGCGTAAAATCCATTCAGCAGGACAGAAACCGGTCAATGCCGAAATAATCAGCATAAACCCTACAAGCCAGGAGAGCCACCACAGGGGATCCACGGTTAACCCTAGCAAAGTGAAGGAGCCGGCAATTATTCGAACTCCTTTTTCAACGGTCATTTAAGTTTCATCCCTCCCCAGTAGAAAAAATTATCGACAAACACTTTTTTCTTTTTTCATCCCCTGAAGGTTTTGAATTTCCTCGTTTAAGGTTATAATGGAAGCGAATAATGTAGAAAATCGCCCCTTAATTAACTTATAAAACTTCGTGAGGTGTAAATGCGGTGAAAGTAAACGGCAGCTATTTACGATCGCTACGCGAGGAACGGGGATATACTCTAAGAGAATTTGCGGAAAAAGCAGGAATTTCCCCCGCGTACCTGAGCCAGATAGAAAACAACCAGAAAACTCCTTCTATAAAAACTCTGCAAAAGCTGGCCCGGGCCCTAAACTTAGATAAAGAACAGCTAATTGTCCTTACCGAGCCAACTCCCGGAATCTCCCTGGCCAGGAAACTCCATGCATTACGTACGGCCAAAAATCTCACCCTGGATGACCTGGCCAAGCAAAGCGGCCTGAGGTCAGGTTATCTGGCCCAGGTGGAAGCCGGAATGGTGTACCCACCCTATTCAGTCATCGCCCGGCTGGCAGAGGCATTAGAAGTAACTACTTCTGCACTGTTTGCCGCGGAAAAGGGCAACCTCGGAGATAAACTCAGAGCCCTGCGCCAGGAACGACAGCTCACTTTAGAACAACTGGCCAAAAGTATCGGCGTCAGCCCCGGCCTGCTCTGGCAGATTGAACAGGGAAGAGTCCAGCCTTCTCTTGAAACCCTCGAAAAACTATCTAAAGTATTCGGGATCGATGCCTGCCTTTTTTTCCTGGACGAAGACATCTCACCTCCCTTTCAACAAAATTCCACTCTACAGAAACTGCTACAACAACCGGAAGTCATGGAATTGCTGGAAATGCTACAGGACATGGACCGCAAAGACCTGGAAACTGTCAAAGAAATGGTTAAATTATTCAAGAATTCCCGTAAATAATTTAGTTATCTTGGAGAAACCCAGTTGCCGGGCTCAGCCATTCCTTGTTCTTCACATCATATCCTCGAATTTCCCACCGGCCGTTTCTTTCTTCCTGCCAAAAAATTTTATCTTCTTTAACGCTTGGATTTTCCTGGTTGGCTTTAAAATTCCCGAAATCATAGCGTTCCCCGCTCGACAGGTCCATTCCCATGACAGACCAGTAACCGTTTCTGTTATCCTGCCAAAACACTATATTCCCGTCAAGAACAGGGTTGATCTGGTCACACCGGTCATCTGTCAAACGATACTCCCGGTTTTCCTTCAGATTAAAAGCGTAAATATCCCAGTGCCCGCGGCGTTCATCCTGCCATACTACCCAGTCCCCACTAATCCTGGGATTTATCTGGTCGGCCCTTTCCCAGGTAAGACGCCTCTCTTCACCGGTGGCCAGATTTGCAGCGTAAATGTCCCAAAATCCGTTTCTCTCGTCCTGCCAGACTACCCACTCACCGTCCACATCGGGATTTTCCTGGCGGGCCCGTTCTCCGGTAAGCCGTAAAAGTTTTCTTCCCTTCAGCTTCAGGGCGTAGATATCCCAAAAGCCGTTATCGTCCTGCTGCCAGACCACTGTATGACCGTCGGTGGCCGGGTTGATATGCTCTTGCCTCCCGTAGCTCAACTGATAAGAACGCGGGCTTCCCGGACGCCATCCGTAAATCTGCCAGTACCCGTCCCTCCGGTCCTGCCAGACCAGCAGCCCACCCGCCATATCCGGCGCACCCTGCTGGGCCCGCACGTGGTCGGGATAAAACTTGCCTTTTTCGCCGATTTTAGTCACGGCCACATTGACAAACCCACTGCTATCTTCTAGCCAGGCTACCCAGCTACCCCAGACAGCCGGCACAGTCTGGTCCCAATCCCGCGCCTGAACCGGTCCCATTATTAAGAAACTCAATGTAATTAATGCTAAAATCCAGGTTAATTTCCCCCGCATACGCCATTCTCCTCTACTTATTCTTGTCAGGTACGTCATACTTCCCAAAAGCTCATAATATTCGCCCGGCTGGAAGGTCAATCGATATTTACCATACCCCGGTATAGTTATTGTAATTCAATTTGGTGTTTGCTGTCAATACAAATTATTAAAAAAGCGGGAAGGCCTTGCTAAAACCTTCCCGCTTCTGGCAACTAGTTCCGGATACCGATCCACTTCAATACGTTGCCGTTCTTGGTGCTGTGTTCATCATAGCCTGCGAAAATGCCTTTCTTAATTTCTTCGTATTCAATTGTTCCGTCACCATCTACGTCAGTAAACTCAAAGCCGTCTTGAGGTATAGCCAAGAGTATCCGGTCACCGTCGGCGATGTAGTTAATATCCACGAATTCTACATCGTCTTTTTCGTCATCGATATCCCATACCTTGGTGTCTTCGTCGTAGCTGTACCACTTGGTAAAGGTCAGCGTGGAGCCGTCTTCCGCATTAGCGGTAACTTCCAATTCCATAGCCCTGGCCGTAGCATCCAGCGTCTTCACGTAGGCAAAGCCGTTTATATAATACGTGTTATTGTCATAAACGAACTCTATTACGCTGTACGGGTTGTTGTCACCAATTTCGTGGAAGCTGTCCAGGTCACCGCCGCTCAGGCTGTACCGGATGACCGAGCGGGCAGCGGAATCGGTATAGTCAGGCAGGTTTTTCACCGCACCGGCGTCGTAGCGTTTCACGTCGCCGCCAATTTCTATGTCGGCATAGTAGCCGTCAACGTCGCGGCCCTTAGCCACCAGGACACCAAAGCGGTCGGTTACTCCTGTGGGAGCAGATACTACCAGGTATTCTATCTTGTTGGAAGTGCGCTTGTAGTAAACAAATGTTCCTCCGTTGGCAATTCCATCCTCAAGATCGTATTTAGTATCGGCCCAGTCAATCACATCTGCGTCGGTCGGCGTAGAGTTGTCAAAGATGGTCGTCCAATCGAGGATGCTGTACCATACACCGTCAATTCTTACCCGATCCAGATCGGTGTCTACTTTGTCCAGAGTACCCGTGTATTCATCCGTTACCAGCGGGGTAACGTTACCCAGGGTGCCGTCCTCTCTCAGGTCGAACTCCAGCAGAACGCCCGGCTTGAGGATGGCCTCCTCGCCGCCCAAGCCCAGCAGGTGAGCGGAATCGTAATAATCTCCGTCATCTACGTGGACGCCGTTGTCCGGGTCAGGGTCGATGTCGGTGGCATCAGTCGGGTCAAAGCTCCTCCACTTGCCAGTATTCTCATCATACCAGTGGATATAGCTGGTGCCTCCGGTGCGGTAGTATACTTCCTTGCCGTCCGCTCGCATAATTTTGAGCGATTCGATTCCATCAATGTTAGCTTCGGTGCCGGCATAATCAAAGGTGATTTTCTCCAGCACGCCGTACAGGGTTCCGCTTTCTTCCACAACTGCGCCGCCAGTTTCCACGTCGCTCTCAATGAATTCCACATCGCCGGAACCGGCCAGGTACAGTTTTACCTTGCGACCGTAGAGGTTGCGTACTTCTTCCCTATTGAGACTGGTGTAAGTCTCACCGGCATCTTTGGAAATCCTGGCCAACGGATCCACATCATACTTCTGACCGTCTACCGTTACGCGCCAGACCTCGTCTCCGTCAAATTCGGCGCTTTCCAGGGTTCCTTCCACCTGCTTGCCTGCGTAAACCAGGATGTAGTAATCCTTGCCATGGGCATGTTCGTATACGTATACCACGTCGCCCTCTTCTATCGCTCCCTCAAGGCTGTTCACTTGCAACTTCGCACCCGGTACCCGCGTGCTTTCTACTACGTAGCTCTTTTCATCCAAATCGGTAGGCAAGGTAGGTTGGCTATTGGCACCGGATTCGGCAATAATCCGCTCGCGATCCAGGTCAACGCTCTTAACCAGCGCCGGCTGCCCCCAGTTGGTCAGCTTTACCTGAATCACGTTACCGTTTTCATCGATGCTGAGCCTGATACGCTCGGCGGCCAGCATGCGCTTGACGCCGAATTCTTTCGTATCCTCGTAAACATCCTTATTTGTCTTACCCGTTTCAGCGTCTACTACTGCGTCAAACCACTTATCAGCGGGGGCGCTGACATAAGGACTACCGGAGACGATATAAGCATCGGACGCCAGGGTGTAGCTGGTATCGTCTATAATAATGGTATTGCCTTTCAGTTCCGCCTGCACCAGGTGGCTTTCGGGAATATCGTTGCGGTTTATAAAGTTCAGGCGGCCGTAATTTTTCTTTTCAATCATGGAAACTTTGTTGTCATCGGGATCAATATACAGGTCCACAACCCAGTCGGCAAAGGCGTTGATATCGGCACCACCGGCCAGAACAACATCGTCCTTAACCGATATCGTTTTCAAGATGGGATTGCCATTCACGTCTACTTCCCAATCGTTATCCTTGTAGTCTTTATAACCTTCACGATCCCAGTAGGTGATTTTTCGGGTATTCCCACTGATCTCCCAGCCTACGATCAGGACGTCTTCTTCCACAATACCCTGGAAGTTCTTTTCCATCAGTTTCTCGTACCTACCGGTGCTGGGATCCAGAGACGATACGAACATGCCTTTCTCCCGGTCGTATTCTACCCAGTATTCATCCAGAATTTCAGAGGCCATAATCGCCACATCACCGCGTTTAGCCGAAGTAGCAGCGTCGAAACCGGCCACTTTATCCAGAATACCTAACTCGGCAGCCTTGGACAGGTAGTTGGCGGGCCACTGCCCCACCAGGCGATCATCGTAACCCAGTACCCGTAGCAAAACGGTAACGACTTCAGCATTGGTAATCTGGTCGTTAGGGTGATATGTGCCATCGGGATATCCTTTAACGTAACCCAGGGAAGCCGCTAAATTAATGTAACCGGTATACCATTCATTGGCTTTAACATCACGAAACTTGGGCTGCATTGCTTGTAAGGCTTTGGCTGCATGTCCTTTATCGGCCAGCAAAACGGCTATCTTGGCAAACTCGGCACGGGTGATGTTGTTATTGGGTTTGAAGCTTCCATCGGGATAACCTTTTAATACGCCAAGGCCTACCAGCCTGCTGATGGCCTGGCTGGCTGGATGGCTATCGCTGACATCACTAAAGGTGGCAGCGAAAGCTGTTGCAGTACTGAATATCAGGCCCAAGCTCAGCAACAACGTAATTGTCAGAACAATTTTTTGCCTCGTACTCATTCGGTTTCTCCTCCTCCTTTTTCTTTTCTTTTAATAATTTTTGAACCAGCTCTTGCAGAAAGTCAGGTGCCCCTAACATCACCTCTCTTCAGACTAATTTCAGGCCCCTGTAACTCCCGGTTCTAGTCCGGGAATTGAAACCTTAAAAAGGAGGGGTAGCAATAACTTCTCTCTGCTACCCCAAAATGGGGGATTCAAGAAGAACCAAGAAGGTCCTCTTGAAATTTGTTAGCTATTACTATATATTAGAAAACAACCATGGTTAAAAAATGACCCACCTATTCTATTAGGAGCCTAGCTTCACGGTCGTTATCAATTAAGAAGTAGCAAAGTGGCACTTCAAAAATGTTTGCTAAAAGCAGCCAGTCATCCAGTTTTAATTTATCACTTTTGCCCCGTTCTATTAGACTCATTGTTTCTTCAGATATTCCCAAAATAGCAGCTAGTTCTTGCAGCGAAAAGTTTTTTTTTTTTACGCAATTGTCTCAGACGACGGCCGTACTTGTCAATACCCGTTAATTCAGTTGTTCGCCCTCGTCCTCGAATTTTACTACTGTTCCCCAAAAGTACCACCCCAACCTGTTGTTTTTAATTATACCTAGGCGGGGTGTATGCTGTCAATATATTTTTGTAAACGCCAGCCCGGGTGTCGGGGCCTGATGAACACCCGAGCTGTCTGCATAAAGGATTGTTCACTAATATATACGATACGCAAACAAAAAATCTTGCAGTTTTTTTTAATTTTTTTTTTTACCTTTTAACCTTAAACAAATAAAGCCTCAGAACCTGGGCTGACACTGCCCCTACTGCGTCAGCCAGTAAATCGCTAATGGCACTGGTCCTGCCCGGCACAAAATACTGGTGAATTTCATCGGTGATACCGTAAAAAATGCTTATAGCTACCGCCCAGGCGGCAATCTTCCCCGTAGGTAAATCCGGTGCGGTATTATGTAAGGCTCTGAATAAAAGGTAACTCAGCCCCATATATTCAAGCCCGTGGGAAAAATAGTCGGGAATGGTTACAAAGGAAACCTCTTCTCCCGTTTTGGAAGAGAAGTAAAAAATAACTCCCATGTAGAGAAATACAGGAACCCAATATGTTAATAAAAACCTAGCTTGTTTCCACCGCAATCTTGACCCTCATTTCCCCTGGGCTATGAAAAATTGCCTTTACAACAGTTTCTTATATTCCCGGTAATCTAAACCCCTGGCTTTGGCACATTGACGAAAATAATCGGGAGCCGGGTAAACGCTAAAACGGGCCTTTTCTCTACCACGTATAGGAAGCCAGTCAAGATAACGGGCTATGCGCATATTCTGTGCAGCCAGTTCCTGCAATAATTTCTGCCCCTGCGGTACCTTCTCCAAAGCCATACCGATAGCCTCACCCACGATTTCCCGCTTTACCAGGCGCCCGGCAGGGCTTGATCCATACTCCAGCAGGAACCGAACTGCTTCCTCGCCTCCGATGGAACCTATGGTCCATACCAAGCCTCGAATGAATATCGGATCTTGGTCATGAATAAAACCGGTTAAAGGTTTAACCGCAGCCGGGTCGCCCAGGCTGTGAAAAACCTCCAGACAGCGCAGGCGAAATTCTTCATCTTTCTCTTCTCGCAAATACTCCAGAAGGTCCGGTATAATGCCGGGGTGTGCTATTTGGTTGAGAGTGATAAAGGCCCGCGTACGGACTAAATAGTCGGGATGACGTACAAAAGAAAAAACGGCACGGCAAACTTCCTCATCCGGATACTGCGCTGCTTCCCGCAACAGTTCTATTAATTCCGAAGGACTCAAATTCGACTGTTGTAAGCGTTCCAAAAGGTCTTGTCTTTCCAACCTGTCTCCTCCCCGTTCCCAACCTGCTAACCTCTTCTCGTTAGCATTTTATGCTATACCATCATTATATGCAAGAGCCGTTCAAAGAAAAAAGCCCTCTTGAAAGAAGGCTTTTTTCTCTCTCATCTGCCGACCAGGGCTTCCAACCGGGCTACTTCCTCCGCCAAAGCCTGCAGGCGGGCTTGCAGGTTTTCGATTTCTTTTTTAAGTTGCTCCACATTTTCTTCTACTGCTTTCTCCACGTAGCTTTGAGCCACTACCGGGTCATTATATGAACCGGGTGTCGTATCTATGGAATCTGCCTGGGCAGCAGTACCTATCCAAAGAAGCAACAGCATTCCCACCAGTAACGCAACCCAAATTAACCCTTTCCTGCCCGTCATGATACCTCATCCTGCCTCCCTCTTAAAATCAACCGCTGAAATATTTTTTCAGCACCCGACTGATCGTTGAGGTGCGCACGGAAGAGCCTTTGAGCGGCGATTTGCTGCGGAGGACACCAAGGCGGTCGGCTCCCAAGAAAACCAGCATTACAATGCCTATCAAAATGATTACTCCCTGATCCGTAGTTAAACGGGTTAAAAGTATCGCACTTGCTCCTAAAATACCATTTAATGCGTATATGACCAGTACCGCCTGCCGGTGGGAGAGACCAACTTCCAGCAAGCGATGATGCAGGTGCTCCCTGTCGGCCTGGAAAATAGACCGGCCGCTAATATAACGGCGAAGGATAGCAAAAAAAGTGTCCAAAATGGGGATGCCCAGAATAAGCACCGGAACAAACAAAGAAATTATAGTTGCTCCTTTAGTCAGTCCCATAACCGCGAGTGCCGCCAGATTAAATCCCAGAAACAGTGACCCGCTGTCACCCATAAATATCTTGGCCGGAAAGAAATTATAACGCAGAAAACCGAGAACAGCCGCCGCCAAAATCAAAGCATAGTAGCCTACCTGTACCTGTCCTTCTGCCATGGCAACTACCGCTACGGTAACGGCAGCAATAGCAGACGTTCCGGAAGCCAGCCCGTCCAAACCATCAATCAAGTTAACAGCATTAGTGATTCCAATAACCCAAAAGATAGTTACCGGAACCGCCAGTTTGCCCAAGAAAATCATCCCGTCAAAGGGGTTAGTCAAAAAATCCACCTGCACACCGAAGAAAACGAGAACCAGGGCGCCTATAACCTGTCCCAGCAGCTTAACCGACGGTGAAATACCGAAAAAATCATCAGCCAGACCCAATACCAGTATAATGGAACCACCTGCTACCAGACCCATAAGCGGCCGGTCCAGAGGTTGGATAAGCAATACCGGAATCACAAAAGCCAGATATAGGGCCAGACCGCCCATTCGTGGCATAGGCTCCTTATGTATTTTCCTCTCGTTCGGAATGTCCACCGCTCCCATGCTGATGGCCACTTTTCTTATAAAGGGCGTCACCAGTAAGGCAATCCCAAAAGCGGCCACCATCGCTGCAACGGTAGATAACGGTATCAATATGTTTCCCTCCCCCGTAGATGCCATTACTCCAAGACTATTACTGGCTAATGGCGAACATCAACTCTCCCTCTGCTGCAATTTCCTCTCCTACCAGAGCTTTACCAAAGCCCTTGCCTACTTTTCCCCGGACTTTTAAAATTTCTACTTCTAACCTTAACTGGTCTCCAGGCATAACCTGCCGCCGGAATCGCACTTTGTCAATTCCAGCAAAAAGGGCAATCTTCCCGGCAAACTCCGGCATGCTCAAGATAGCCACCGCACCCACTTGGGCCAAAGCCTCGATAATAAGCACCCCCGGCATAATCGGATAGTCGGGAAAATGCCCCTGAAAGAAAGGCTCATTGATGGTTACGTTTTTAATCCCTATCGCTCTTTTCCCTTTTTCCAGCTCCACAATCCGGTCCACCAGTAAAAAAGGATAACGGTGAGGAATAATTTTTCGAATCTCATTTATATCCATCATCTACTCCTCCTAGACAATAATGTTACTAATTCTACAAAGGGCTTACGAATCCTTTCAACCTCTTTCTCGGAATTATTTTCTAGGAAATGGTCTCGCTCGCAGAAGGGTATGCATTAACAATTCCACCTCTTTCACCCTAAGCATTGCCGCCAGAAACCCAAAACAAATCACCCCGGTGATAATCCCCACACCTACCTCCGCCAACAGTAATTTCATACCTGCCAATCCGGACCAGGTTCTTATTGCTCCGGAAACTTTAAATACTACCACCGCCATTGCAAGGGAAGCCGCCCCTGTTCCGGCCAGAGATTTTCCTATCCGACGGTCGGGAAGACGCCCCAAGTGTTTTCTAAGACCACGGTAAAGCAATAAACTGTTAGCAGCAGCAGCCAGCGAATTAGCCAGGGCCAGACCGGTATGGGCCATAACGGGCAGAAAAATCATACTCAAAATGACGTTTATGCCTACAGAAAGCAGTCCCGTAACTACAGGCGTACGGGCATCATCCAGGGCATAGTAAGCCCGCGTAATTATCATATTAAAAGCTAGTGGTATCAATCCCCCGGCGAAGTACAGCAGGGCACTTGCGGTAAATAGGGTTGCCCTCCGGTCAAAAGCACCCCTTTCCAATAGCAGGCGTACCAGCGGTTCCCGCAACACCGCCAGTCCTACCGCTGCCGGTACGGCCACCACCAATACCATGCCCAGACCTTGAACTAAAGTTGTCGATAACTCCCGGTTTTTTTTGCCGATCGCCTGCTCCGCCATAGCGGGAAAAATAGCCGTGGAAACAGCAGCCACAAAAATTCCCAAAGGTAAAGACATCAAACGGTACGCATATTCCAACGCGGAAAGGCTTCCCGGCGGTAACCCAGAAGCAAAAACCCTGTTTAAAGCCAGATAAATCTGATTTACCGAAATACCCAAAATAACCGGTCCTACGGTCCAAAAGATTTTCTGCACCGCCGGGTGGCGCCAATCAAAACTGAAACTGTACTGAAATCCTAATCGCACCAACGCGGGAATCTGGATCAGCAAGAAGCCTATAAAACCTATTAAAGTACCAAGAGCCAACCGGTGGACATTAAAATCTTCAGCGAAAAACAGAACCGTAACGATAATTATAATATTCGTGAACCCGGGAGCAAAAGCCGGCACGGCAAAATAACGGTGGGCGTTAAGCATACCCGTTACCAGCATGCCCAGCCCCATAAAAAGTACCGACGGAAACATTATTCGAGTAAGCTCAATCGTCAATTTGGTCTGCTCCGTCGAAAAACCCGGAGCGGTAATTTTCACTAACCCCGGCGACCCTAAAATCCCGGCTATACTTATACCGGTCAATAAAACAGCCGCCAAATTCAGCAGGTTGCTCCCTGCCCGCCACGCCTCCTGTTTCCTGTCTTTCACCAGATACCCGGTGAATACGGGCACTACCGCCGAGACCAGCGCAAAGCCCAGTACCGCCTGTATCAAGTAGGGCCAGGTATAGGCCACCATGTAAGCGTCAGTCGCCTTGCCGGCCCCAAACCGATACGCGATAGCCGCGTCCCTGACAAATCCCAATGCTCTGCTCAAAAGATTCATAACCAAAACTACGCCCGCTGCCCGGGCAATTTGTTCTCCCTGGGACATCAAAAACCCCCCGCTAACGCCCGGTTAAAAGACGGACTGCCTGTCGAGTGTTTTCCCGGGCCCGGTACCTTAAATCAGGCAGAACATGCTCCAGTCTCTCCTTCAATTCTTCTCGCCTGTCTAACCCCCATTCGACCGCCTTCACCAGTTGTTCCGGAGTAATCTCTTCTACCCTGCCGGCATTGATCTGACCAGTCATTTTTATAAAACTGTCTATTTTGGGATCATAAGAAACTCCTATGATGGGAACCCGTGCCACTGCAGCCAAAATCAGAGCATGCAGCCTCATACCGATTACTAAATCCATCCCCTGCATTATCCCTAGAAGAGTTTCAACGGAAGGCTGCTGTTCCAATATGGCGGAGTCCTCTTTCATTAACGAAGCAGTTTCCCGGCAGGCATTTAAATCCTCGGGAAAATGCATGGGCAAAAAAATAACCTTCCACCCTCGCTCTACCAAACGGTCGCCAACCCGGGCAAAAATTAATCTGGCTTCTTCCCATCCCTTCCATTTCCGGACGGAAATACCGGCCAACGGGGCCCCTTTCTCCATCAGATTTGGGAACAACCCTGCAAAAGAAACGCTTTGAATTCGGTCGGAATCTAGCCCCAAAACCGGATCTGCGGTCACCTTTATCGATGGTCTGGTTACGCCCAACTGTTTTAAAAAAAGGCCGGATTCCTCATCCCTTACGGTAATCAGGTCAACCCGGTTTACTGCCAACCGTGTCAGCCATTTGCCCGGCAAGGTATTAATAGGTCCGATTCCCTGGGCATATATCATCACCCGTTTTCCCAACAGGCGGGCAACTGCTATAACTCCCAGATAATACAAGAGGCTCTTTATTCCCGTCACATCCTGCAGCAGACTGCCTCCTCCGCTCAACACTAGGTCAGCCCGGCTGACAGCCCTAATCACCTGGAGTAGACTCCAACGGTTGACTGCCCTCACATCATGACTCGCCATCGTCTTCTCTGGCCGGTGGGACAGCACCGTTATCTCCAATTCCGGCACCAATTCCCGAAGCTGCCTGATCATACTGTAAAGGACAGCTTCGTCTCCCGTGTTGTCAAAGCCGTAATAGCCTGATATTACTACTTTACTCTTTTTCATATCTATACCTGCTCCCCAGGTCTGCAAATCGACGGTACAGGGCTATTAATATCAAACCTGCTATTATTCCTAACCACAGGCCGTTGAAGGTCCGCAGCAGAGAAACCGCCAGAGGCGTATGTATATGAGCAAAGGTATTGATCAGCGATACCTGGCCGATGCTGCCCAAAAGAAGTAAAGGCAGCCATCTTTCCCGATAACCCAAATAGAATAACGTGAGTAGTAAAGGATGCCCTATTAAAAATTCCTTGGTCCGCGGCCGGGCAATCAGTATTTCCTGCAGTAACGACCTCACTTTAAGTTCAATCCCGCTGACCAGAGCCGTTTCATTACCCGAACGGTTTATGTAAACAACTCCTACCAGAGCCAGAAAACCAAATAATAAAACAAGCTTAACCGTAACTGGTTTCTCCAAAAAATCATAAAACCACTTTAACCATTCTTTCTCCCTGTACTTAATCAGGAAAACGAAGAACAGCAACAGGGGAGGGGCCAAAAAAGACAGCTTAACGCCAGCGAACTGGTCCAGCTTAAGCATAAAACCCACGTCCCGCAGTAATCCCACAATCAGAAATGCTCCTGCCATCGAAGTCAGCGAAGTTAATACCAGTAAGCCTACGCTCCGCCAAATGCCGGACGGTTTCTGTCCCAGCAGCCCGGCAACCGCCAGGGTAGGAAATACCACACTGATACCTAAAGCCATAATTTTACGACCCATGGCCACTTGCCCTCCGGCCAGAAGGATTGCCCAAACCAGCACTGCCAATCCTCCCAGCAGCAATGATAATCGGCTCCAACCAATAAGTTCCAGCAGCAACATTCCTCCCGCTATACCACCTAACCCGATGCAAAAAAGCCAAATACGGGAAACGGGAAGAGGCCTGAACGGCCTGGCCGCTCCCAGTTCAAATCCTCTCTTCTTCAATGTTTCGGTAAGCTGCCCGATATAATTTAGATTATCTTCCAGCCAATCCTTAGTCTTCAAAGGAGAAAAAAAGCGAACAAAAAGAACGCGTACGTTGCGGTCTGTAACCGCCAGTAAATACCGATCGATAGCCTGGCGAGGCGACATCTTTCCCAGCTCACTTTGAGATATAGAATGAAGCCGCACGGCGTTTTTATCTAGCTTCCAGGCCAGCCTGCTTAACCCCTGTTGGGTATAAAACTCTATCAGGCCCACGGGAGCATTGAAACGCCGCACCTCATCCGCCAGAACATTCAGCTTATCCGGGTAGCCGGGCAGGATTCGGTCGTTAAATAGAACAGCGGAAATATGCTCGTAACCTTCTAGGGCCTGCAAAGAGGCACGAATGCTGTAATCGGTAACTTCCGGCCAATTTTTTATCTGCACCAGCGCATTAAGGCCTAATTCTCGCGTCATACGCAGCGCCCGTTCGGGAAACCCCAAACCATATTCCTTTAAAACATTACTGGGAAGGGGACTTCCCACCAGGTACACTCCCTCCGTATCCACCCAAAATGTATCCACCAAGCTGGTCTTGGCCTTGAGCTGTTCATAAAGCCTCCGGTAAGTCTCAGCGTCCCGCGTCAAAAAATAGGTATATTCCATTCTTAAAGGCAAAGAACGGTAACCCGGGTCGACTGCCAGCCGGGAACCGCTCGTGGTCCAGGCCTGCCCCTGTTCCTCCAGATCGACCAGTGTCTGTTCTTTAAAAAGTACTCCCGTAACTCCCTTCCCCTTGAGGAGTTCCAAAACTTCCCTTTCTTTCATGTTCTTGAAAGCAGCCAGTTCTTTTACCTGTTGATAATCTACTGCCACTTCCACCGTACGGTTCTCTCTTTCCACCTGGTGACGCTGCCAGGCCAGAAAAAGAGAAACGATCACCGCCACTCCCACTACTCCAACCAGAATTGCCCTGTACCACTGCCGGAACATATGTAACCTCCTGCATAACTTTGATTTCACCAGTCGAACACTAAATATATTCTATCAGTATTGATAAGCCACTACAAGTGACTTCTGCCGTGGTGCGCCTTTATTCCTCTCATGAATTACTAATCCTTTTTTAAGTTTTAGGTTTAGACATAAATAACCACCTTTAACGGTGGTTAAAATATCATGGTTTTCACTTATAATTGGCAACGAAATTCATCATTTCCTTTCCATTAATGATCTTAAACCGGTATTTATGGTACAGTTCCTTTAGGAGCCTTAGTACCTTTTCCCGGCCCACAAATTGTTCCAGGGTGTCCCAGTAGAGAGCAGCCCCGTGATAAACTGTATCTATGTACTGCGTCCGTTCCTGGAAGGCAGTAACCGGCTGGTAGAAGTCTAGCAGGGCCGCTTGTGTCTCTTTCCTTTCCCAAGGCTTTTCCACGTTTTCTTTTCCGTACAGGTTTTCCATATAAAGATAGGCGGAGTAGGTAGCCAGTCCCTCGTCAATCCAGGGCTCCTGAAGCTGGTCGTTGCCCACTGCCCCATACCACCACTGGTGGGCAATCTCATGGGCCAATATCCACTGGAGCCTCTTCGGAGTAATTACTTCGCGGCTGGAAATCATCACCAGGCCGGGGTATTCCATTCCCTGAAGAGGGTACAGGGAAGTCTCCGCCACCGCCAGGGACGGATAGGGATAAGGGCCGAAAACTGCTGCATAATACTGCAGCACATCGACCGCCGTATTTACCAGCCTACGGACATGATTGAAGCCTTCCGGGCTATAAGCGTAAACCACTACGCCGTCCACCTGGCGTCTGGCCACCACAAAATCCGAAGATATCACCAGGGCAAAGTCCCGCATGTTGTTCCCTTGAAAAACTATAGTTTTCGTTTCATCCTTGTGAGTTTGTTCCTCCCCGGAAGTACCGGCTGCCACTATTTTCTTTTGCGGAACAGTGATTTTCACTTCATAGTTACCAACCAGGCTGGTAAAAGGATCACCTACCGGAGGGTATTTCGTACTTTCGTGCCCTTCCGGAGCCAAGATCGGAAACCAGTTACCCAAGTTGAGGATATGGTCGGCATAACCGTAGCGATATCTGACCCGGGGAACTTCCAAAGTATACTCAAAGGTCACAGTAGCTTTTTCTCCCAAGTCTAATCCGGTTAAAGGAACGGTAATTAATACCCCTTCTATTTCCGGGTCGACCTTTTGGCCTCCCGTAGTTACCGTATGCAAATCTACCGCTCCCGCATCAAAGCCGTAAGGGTAGGCTTCGGGCGGTGCAGGAGTGGTATCTTCCCGGGAAAACGCCAGAGGCCAGAAATGAAAGCGGACCCGACCGCCGCCGGAATAAGTAAATTCCACCTGCTGACGGACTTCCAGTCGCCTTTCACCTTCCAGCCGAGCCTCGATGCGATAAAAAGGTTCCCGGACAGCGACTGCCGGAGAGCTTTCCGGTTCAGTTCTTACGGGGGCCGGTTTAGGCACCGAGGGCTGCCACAAAAACAGCAGGAAAATAACTATGCCAAGCAATATCAATGTCGTCCATTTCATAAGTATCTGTCCCTTCGACGTTAAAGATTTGGTTATGCTTTCCCTTAATCCAGGCTCGGATTATCGACCGCCGCTGGATAAAAGTAGTCCTCCTTAAAAGCATGGGACCTGATATCGTATTCATTAATACTGACAGCCGTGTACGGCATGTAACGATCAATGTCTAATACCTGCCCGTGACAAGTACCGCAGGTCTGCTGTAAGGTCAGTTTCAACGGCCTGCCATCGTCGCTTAACCCGTGAGAATCGTGGCAGGTGTTACAGGTCATTATCCCCGTCAGGTAGTGCTTGCTCAGAAGAAAGTCCTGGTATTGCATGTGGTTGCCTTTGGCGGTCCCGTCCGGCCAGAAGTAGGTCCCGTCATCGTTGATTTTGTCTAAAACGGTGAAAGTCTCGGCCAGGATTTGTCCCGGGATGAATCCGTAGGCATCTTCTCTGACCCCGTCTTTGTTTATCCCCCGGGCATGGCACTGCCCGCATACTTCTATGGCCCGGTCCTGGTCGAGTTTACCCGGGTTTATAATGTTCCCTTCTCCCGGGTGTTTGCTATGCTTGCTGCCCGGCCCGTGGCAGGATTCGCACCCTATACCGTGGTCTTGGAATATTACATTTTCTCCGGTGTTGCCGTTGAAGCCGGTTACGTGGCAGGCTATACAAGTGTCGTCCCAGTCTACGGTTTCCCCCGGCCTGTAGCTTTCCCATTTTGCTTCTTTTACATCCCATACCACCTGGTTCCCGGTAGCCACCCGGTAGCCCAGGGTTCCGTTTTTAAAAACGTACATTTGCTTCCATTTGGAGCCAAGGGTGTAGGCTACATCTTCGGGTTGGCCGTAGTAGGTGCTGAGTTCTACGGACCAGTTGTCTTTGGCGGTGGTTAGGATGCCGCTGGTGTCTAGGGAGGTTACCTCCTTTACCATGTTAGCATGAAGGGTGATTTTCCATTCGTCGTATCTTTTCCGGTGGCAGAATTTACAGGTCTGGGCGCTGACATATTCCGCTCCCTCTAGGGTGAAGTAGTCGGCGGTGTTGCCGGAAACTGATCCCGGGTCTTTCTGGCCGGAATTGGCCAGGTATCCTTCGTTGGCTTCTGCTTTCTGGTGGCAGGCTTCACAGGTGGCCATGTTGGGCATGCGTTTTAAGGCGGAAGAGCCTGCCAGTTCTTTGGTGTGGTCTTCTTGCTGCCAGTAGTCGCCATAGGTCCGGTCGGGGTCTATGGTTTGCTGCCAGTATTCCTGATCTACTCCGTGGGCGGTGTGGCAGGTAAGGCAGATCAGTTTTCGGTTTCGTTCCTGGTCTGTTTCGTATTTCAACAGTTCGGAGAATTCGTACGGGCTCTCTGTATCTTTGACGCCTATCTGGTGCCGATAGACTCTGGAGTAAGTTCCGGTAAGTATTCTACCGGAGCTGGTTTTGGTGGTTGAGGCCGTGTAGTAGTCGGTGTGGCAGGCGCCGCAGAATTCACTGGTGCCGTCCTGGTAGGTTATGGTTTCGTTGGCGGTCAGGTATCCGTCTATGTCCATGATTACTCTCAAGGAAGGGAAGAAGGTTGCTTTTATTTGTTTGCCGGTCTGGGGAGTATCGAAGACTATTCTGGTGTAGCCCCGGCTGTTGTCTATGGTTGGTTGAGCTATTTCCACGTTGTTAAATTCGTCATAAACGTACGTGATTACTCCGTATTCATAACCGGTTAACATGTAATAGGGCAGTCGGGTGGTGTCTTGTTCGGGATACGCCACAAATACGGTGCTTTCTTCGTTTACGGCGGTCAGGGGGTAGTAGGTTTTTTTGTTGCGCCTGGCCCAGCCGTTGGGGTCGGGGTTGAGTATCCGGGCGTTGCCGCCCAACCCGTGGGGGTTATGGCAGCTTTCACAGCCGAACCGGATGCCCCAGCTTACGGGTTCTATAGACCCGTCTTCGTTTTCTTCGTAGACGGTTATGGTAGAGCCCCCGGGAGCGGAGGCGATGTTTAGGGTTCCTTTTACGTTGTGGCGGGAGAGGTAGCTTTCCTTGCCGAGGCCGAATTTGCCACCGGAGGTCCTTCTGCCGGTGTCGGCTATTTTGCCTTCTACAACATTATAAGTGGTTTTGACGGTGCCGTCGTGGCAGGCCATGCAGGTGTCATATATGGTGTACCATTGCAACAAGCCCGGTCCCACGGCGGTGTGGGTTCTATGGCAGGAGGCGCAGGCGTCGGTATCCCGGGTATAGCTGGTGTGAATACGGTAGCTCGCCGGGTCGGTTTCGTTAGGCA
>NZ_BDGJ01000116.1 GCF_002207765.1 Calderihabitans maritimus | reverse complement strand
GTTTTTTATTGCCTTTTTTAAGCCTTGAGTTATTTATTCCCATTTTTTGGCCCTTGACTTTTTACCGTGAGTCTCCGCCAAATGATCTACAAAAATATACGGATGTTTAATACCAGCAGAACAGTCCCAATAACCGCCATGAGTATCCGGGGCTGCATCCTGCGACAGGCCAGGGCAGCCATAGGCGCGGCCAGAACTCCCCCCAGAACCAGGCCGAGGATCAATTCCCACCGCAGCGACTTTAACAGGAGCAGAAATGTCCCCGACTGGACCAGGGTAACAAAGAATTCCGCCAGGTTGACGGAACCTATGACCTTCCTGGGGTTATACCCCCGTCCGAGAAGAGTGGAAGTCACTATTGGCCCCCAGCCGCCTCCCCCTACTGCATCCAGAAACCCTCCCGCCCCTGCCAGGGCTGCTGTCCACCCTTTGGCGCTCGACGTGTCCCGCCAGGATATCTGACGCCGTCGTACCCGGTTGAGGATCAAAAGTCCCATTATTACCAGGTAGGCAGCAATCATAGGCCGGATGATTTTCCCCGGAACCACGGTCAAAACGACGGCACCTAAAATTCCCCCTAGAACTCCGGGCAGGGCCAACCGGCGCAGGAGCTTTTTATCTACATTTCCCACTTTGAGGTGGGAAAGGCCGGAAGTCAGGGTGGTGAAAACCTCCGCTAAATGAACGCTGGCGCTGCTTACCGCTGGGCTTATTCCCAAACTCAAAAGAAAGGAATTGGAAATCACCCCATAAGCCATCCCCAGAGCCCCGTCGACTATTTGAGCTACCAGCCCCACCAGCATGGCGCCGGCAACAAGTCCCCAGTCCATTCTCCTTCCTCCCCAGACCTTATTTCTTCCCAGGCATTTCCCGGGTGGTACCTTCACTCAGCCAGCCCTTCCGCCAGCACCCGGGCCACCTCCGGCCGGGTAAACTCACCAGGCGGTATTTCCCCCCGGCGCAACATTTCCCGCACCCGGGTGCCGCTGAGCATTAACCTATCCGAGGGCCCGTGAGGACAGGTTTTCTCCGAAGCCATACTGCCGCAGCGATAGCAATAAAAGGCATGTTCAAACTTAAGGGGATCAATGCCCAGTTCTTCCGGCTTAAACTCATCAAAAATAAGTTGGGCATCATAGGTGCCGTAATAACGGCCGACCCCGGCATGGTCCCGACCTACTATGAAGTGCGTGCAGCCGTAATTTTTTCGAACCAGTGCGTGAAAAATAGCTTCCCTCGGTCCGGCATACCGCATGGCCGCCGGCAGCACCGCCAGAATCACCCGGTCTTTCGGGTAATAATGTTCCAAAAGAACTTCGTAGCTCTTCATCCTCACGGCAGCCGGAAGGTCGTCGGACTTCGTTTGACCCACCAGCGGGTGAAGCAACATACCGTCTACCATTTCCAGGGCGCACTTTTGCAGGTATTCGTGGGCCCGGTGGACCGGGTTCCTGGTTTGAAATCCTACTACCGTACGCCATCCTCTGCTCGCAATCAGCCGCCTCGTCTCAACAGGATCCAGGTGGTAGTCGGGAAACTCCGCCGGCGGCCTCTCCAGAAGCCAGATTTCCCCGCCCAAATAAACGGACCCCTGGGAATAAAGACGGGCGACTCCAGGGTGGGCCGTTTCAGTGGTGCGGTAGACCAGCTCAGCTTCCCTTTCACGGTCATAGCGAAATTTGTCTCGGACCCGCATCAGGCCGTAAATCCTTTTTCTATACCCCAGGGCTATTTCTTCCCCTATTCCAATAGAGCTGGCCTTTTCTTCCGTAACGGCCAGGGTAACAGGCAGACTCCAAACCGTTCCATCCACCAGTCTCATCCGTTCCAACACGGAAAAATAATCTTCGCGGGTCATAAAACCCACCAGTGGGCTGAACGCCCCCACCGCAATTAATTCCAGATCTGAAAGCTGCCAGGGTTGCAATTCTACCCTGGTAAGCCTCATAGCGCGGCTGAGCATATCTTCCCTGTTCTTTCCTTTAGCCAATCTGTCTACCAATTTTCCCCCATGAGGTGCCACCAAACTAAAGTTCATTCTTTCGCCTCCTTCTTTTCGGCAAAATACCCGCTGGCATGATATGCAGATGAAACGGCAAAGGTGCAAGGCCGACCAGGCTGAAAACCCCACCAACAGATGTCACCCCATAAAAAAGAGACCCCGATCTTCTTTCGATCGAGGCCTCCAGTTGTCTGGTCAACCCCTAACACAGCCTTACCTTTTCCGTTTTGTCAATTTGAACCACCCGCGAATCCTGGATAATTATGGTTACCGTACCGTACTTCACCGCCCCCACGGCCCTGACTATTTCGCGAATAATCTCCGGTGGAAGTTCAAATTCTTCCGACATTCTGCCTTTTTCACCCGCCCGGCCGCCCAAAGGGATCACCTCAAAAATAATTTATTGTTTTCCAATTGGTTTAGTTGGTTTTTATTATACAGAGGAGTTAATAATTTGTCAATAAAGTTTCCTTATAATACCACTAAAAAAGTTTTTTTACCGCTACATAAAAAAATTCTAGGTGGTCATAATACTTAATGAAGGGTTCGTAATGGCCGAGCCAAGACTGCCACAGGGTCCTCAGGGGCTCTGTGGTAGTCGGCCAAAGGTTGCTGCCGGGTCTATTAACGGCTCGGCAGCAGCCGGAGGGAAGATCGTTATGGGGTCCTGTATGGCTCGGTGCTGGTCCGAAGGACCGGCGCCGGGTCAAAAGGGATCTGTAACGGTCGAGCTAAGATTATCAGGGGTTCCGCAGGTATTTCCGAAAGGAAATTCAGGCGGTTTGTGGTAGTCGAGAGACTGTCACAGGCTGCTAAGGTATTCCTGATAGTCGAGCAAAGGTTATCACGGGTTCCGTAATGGTCTACCGTAGCCGGAAGGTTGCGGTGGGCTATGCAGGGATGCGTGGTAACTGTAGCGTAGGTCATTACGGGCCCTGTTCATTTTCATTTTTTCGGAAAATAGCTTCCTGTTCAAGATCACGAATTACCAACAGGGCTCCCGAAACCTCTCCGTATTCATCCTTTAGCTGGGCTGAGTTTACGGAATATTTTCCCCGCCGGCCATCGTTAAAGACGACCTCTACCTCCTCTTCAAAATAGGAGGTGCCTTTATGTAGCGTCTCTAAAATAACAGAAGGTGTTATTTCTTTAAAAACTTTATTTTTTACAGCAGTAATCGGGCGGCCTAAAACCCATCCTTTGGGAAATCCAACCATACGACAATACTCTTCATTTACATACCGTACGATCTCCTGACGGTCAATAATAATAATGCCCAGCTGTAGAGATTCAAGAAGGAAGGTCGCCTGGCGCTTGAACTGCGCGAGATCTTCCCACCTCTCCAAATTAGAGCAAAACCATACCATACCTTGGACTTCTTTTTCCGCTTGAAGAGGCAAGGCACACACTTCCAGGGTTAATTTCCCCCGGGCTGTGTTGGCCGAAACTTCGGTGGTGGGAACTTTGGCGTTGACGTTAGTCCAAAGGTACTGATGCTCCGGGAAAAACTCTTTTCCCAGTTTATTAAGATCGTAGTGGAGTAACCTAGCTGGATTAACTTGAAGCATGCGGCCAAAAGCCTCATTAGCAAAAGTTAACCTTCCCGCTTGATCGCAGATGAAGATTCCCCAAGGAGAATTTTTTAAAATATTCAGTAAAATATCCTTGTCAAATTCCATATGGGAAACATATTTTTCCAATCGATCAGTAATCTCCTCCAGGAGTTCCACTAAAATTGGATCCTCGGCTAATTGACCTTTAACTTTTTGCAACAGGTTGCGAAGTTTCTCTAAGTCTTCCCGGTAACTGTCAGTTTGAAAAGAAGCACCCAGATCGTCTATGGTCAATCACCCCTTTCAGCTATCTTGTATTACTTCTTTATACTATTTGAGAACCCTTCCCCATGGCGCTAAAAAAATCTGATATGCCTAAAGAAAAATGTGATAGTCATAAAAAAAAAAGCGCCCAAAAGGCGCGCTTGCAACTATCAGTTCTGCAGGTTCACCAGTAATTCCGCTATATCCATAACCTTCATGTTTTCCGATTTTTCTCGAGCCTTCAGACCGTCCTCCAGCATCGTCAGGCAGAACGGACAGTTGGTTATGACCCATTCCGCTCCGGTAGCTATAGCCTCATCGGTTCGCATCTCATTAATCCGGCTTCCCAGGGTCTCTTCCATCCACATCCTGCCGCCCCCGGCGCCACAGCAGAAGCTCCTCTCATGGTTGCGCTCCATTTCAACCAGCCGGAGTCCCTTGATTGACTGCAAAACCTGCCGCGGAGCTAAGTAAACATCGTTGTAGCGCCCCAGGTAACAAGAATCGTGGTAAGTTACCGTAACATCGGCCTCTCCGGCCCTCAGCTTGCCTGCCGCCAGTAACTGGGCTATGAATTCCGTATGGTGCACAACTTCAAAATCGCCACCAAACTGCGGGTATTCGTTTTTAAGCGTGTTGTAACAATGAGGACAGTGGGTGATGATTTTTTTCACCCCGTAATTCTTCATGATCTCCACATTTTCTTCCGCCAGCATCTGGTACAGATACTCGTTGCCTATTCTGCGGGCGGACTCGCCACAGCATTTCTCCTCGGTACCTAAAATGCCGAAGTTAACTCCTGCCGCCTGGAGTAATTTTACTACTGCCGCAGCCACTTTTTTATTGCGGTCGTCAAAAGCCCCGGCACAGCCTACCCAGTAGAGTATCTCGGCGCTGTCATTTTCGCTTAAAACTTTTACTCCCAGTTCTTTTGCCCAGTCGGCGCGATTTGCCCATCCAACCCCCCAGGGGTTCGCGTTGTTTTCTAAATTGCGGAACACCAACTGAACTTCACTGGGAAACTTGCTTTCCATGAGCACCAGGTATCGCCGCAGGCCAATGGTCTTAGGCACATGCTCTACCAGAGCCGGGCACTGTTCCATACAGGAGCGGCAGGTAGTACAGGACCAGATAGCGTCTTCTTCTATAACTTCACCGATAAGCTGGCGCCCGGCAGCCTCGCCGGCGACCGCTGCTTCCGTTTCTCCCGCCCCGCTGTCGACGCCCTGTTTCTGGGGCAGCAGGATACGCCCTTTTTCGTAAAGATGCGCCTTCAAGTCCTGAATCATCTGCTTGGGCGACAGCGGTTTTTGGGTCAGGTAAGCCGGGCAGTTGTCCTGGCAGCGTCCGCACCGGGTACAGGCTTCGGTGTCAAGAAGATCCTTCCAGGTCAAATCTTCTAACTTTTCTACACCGAAGGACTCGGCCTCTTCATCTTCCAGGTCCAGCTTATCGAGTTCCCCTTTGGGACGCAGGGAAGCAAAGAATTGGTTGGCCGGAGTGGTTATAATATGGAACAACTTGGAATAAGGGATGTAAGCTATAAAACCGAAGGCCAGTAAAAGGTGAAACCACCAGAAAAACTTGTGCAGCCCGGATTGAACCCCGGTTGCCAGGCCGGAAAACACAGCCGCCAGCGCCCAGCCTCCCGGGGAGTACGCGGCCCACGGGTCCCCAGTGGCTGCAATGCGCAACCCCTCCAGGATAAAGCCGGTTACCAGGATGGCCAGAATAAGAAGCAGGCTTATTCCGTCGTCCAGGTTGGTGTCCAGCCGCTCCGGCTTTAGAATATAACGGCGGTATAAGGCCATAAGTACACCGACTATAGCAGCTATACCGAAAATGTCCAGCAGGAAAGATAATCCTAAATAAAGGCTGCCGTGGTAAATCTCGAGCCCCAGGTCCGCCTGCAGAGCCACCACCAGCGTGCCCAGGAAGAAAATAACAAAACCCCAGAAAATAGCGAAATGCATGATACCAGGGTAGGCTTCCCGCAAAATACGTTTGTGACCAAAAGCGTGTACCAGTACCGTCTTAATGCGCTCCCCTATATTATCAAACCGATTTTCCTGCTTGCCCAGCCGCCAGTAGCGGCTCTTCTGGTACACTCCATAACCGAATACAGCGAAAGCTACCAGCATGAGCAGGTACATTAGCCAGTGCCCTTCAATGTTCCAGTAAATCTCGCGGGTTGGTATCATTAAGATTGACCTCCTTATCGCCCGGAAGGGTTAAAGCTGCTGGCTAGGCCAGCAGCTTTTTAAATTCTTCCGTCAAAAGCGGAACTATTTCGAAAAGGTCCCCTACTATTCCGTAATCTGCCACCTTGAAGATATTGGCTTCGGGATCTTTGTTTATGGCGACAATCACTTTGCTGGAAGACATACCCGCCAGGTGTTGGATGGCCCCGGAAATCCCGCAGGCAATGTAAAGGGAAGGGGAAACCGTTTTGCCGGTCTGCCCTACCTGATATTGGTGTTCCCTCCATCCGGCATCCACCGCGGCCCGGGAAGCTCCTACCGCTGCCCCCAACACATCGGCAAGCTCCTCCAAAATCTTGAAATTTTCCGGCCCCTTCATACCTCGGCCGCCGGAAACAATAATATCAGCTTCGGTAAGTTCAACCCTGCCGGAAGCCTGTTTAACTACTTCTTTTACGATTGCCTTCAGGTCCTCCATTCCTACCTGGACGGGGACCTCCACCACTTCGGCCTGCCGTGCGGCATCGGGCTCGCTGACCGGGAATACATTGGGCCGAATGGTAGCCATAACGGGACGGGCTTCCGGACAAACAGTTTTGGCGAAAGCCTTACCGGCGTAAATAGGTCTGACAAAATGCAGGTTTCCATCTACCAGCTCTATACCCGTGCAGTCAGAACTAAGCCCGGTTCCCACTCGTTCGGCCACCCGCGGCGCCAGGTCCTTGCCCATGGCCGTATTTCCCAGGAAAAAGGCAAAGGGCTGGTGTTCCCGAATCAAGTCCGATATAACTTTGGTATAAGTCCCGGTGGAGTATTTTTCTAATTTTTCGTCATCGGCAACCAGAACCTTATCGGCTCCGTAGGGGGCCAGTTTTTCTACCAGTCCTTTGACCTCCTTGCCCAGAAGTATGGCCCAGAGTTCCTGGCCCAATTGGTCAGCAATTTTTCTCCCTTCACTTAACAGCTCAAAAACTACTTTTTTGAGCTCTCCGTTTCTCTGTTCGGCAAATACCCAGATTCCTCTAGCCATTAGCCCTAACCCCCTTTATATAACCTTAGCTTCTTCCCTCAAAAGTCTCACTAGCTCGCGCGCAGCTTCTGCCGGTTCGCCTTCAATTATCTTTCCTGCCTTCCTGGGAGCCGGGAGAGAGTACTCCAGCACCTTTACCTTAGCTCCGGAGGCCCCAACCGCTGATGGCTCTAGCCCGATATCCTGCAGGCTCAATTTCTTAAGCTCTTTCTTTCGCGCCTGCATAATACCTTTCATCGAGGGATAGCGGGGCTCGTTAAGTCCTTTCTGGGCCGTGACCACCGCCGGCAGGGGAGCTTCGATAATTTCACTGCCGCCCTCTATCTCCCGATGGCCTACCACTTTCCCGTCGCTAACCTCCAGCTTCGTTACCACGTTAATCTGCGGCAGACCCAATTTTTCCGCCAAACGCACCGCCACCTGGGATGACTGGTCATCGATAGCTTTGTTGCCGCACAGGATCAGGTCATACTCCATGTTGCCAATGACCTTGGCCAAAACTGTTGCTGTGGTATACTCGTCGCCCCCCTCTAGGGCCTCGTCCGTAATCAATATGCCCCGGTCAGCCCCCATAGCCAACGCCTGCCGGATAGCCTCCTGGGCCCTCTCTTTGCCTATGGAGACAACAACTACTTCTCCCCCCATATTCTCTTTGATCTTCAAGGCCTCTTCCACCGCAAACTCATCATACGGGTTAATAATCAAACTAACTCCTTCATCCGATATTTTCCCGTCATCGGTCAGTTGAATCTTGGCCTCGGTATCAAAAGTTTGTTTCAGACAGACTATAATCTTCACCAGGTTTCCTCCTTTCGCTCACGTAGGTCTTCCGCTGATGTTATTTAGCATTAAGTAATGCACACCTGCCTGTACCCAAAATTTCACCCAAGCTCAGGGTATTCATCACCCCCAGACCAAACCGACTTAATTAAAAATGCCATCCCGGGACTGCAGAGCGGCTCTTCCCTCCTCAATCCTCAATACTTATGCAAATCCTGTGCCATTTGTTTCACGACCTTAACCCCCTAAAAATCCCGCCTGTAAAAAAACTCCCGTTCGCTTTTGTTACCTTAATGTGTCTTGGATCGTTTACACTCTTTTGATTAGCTAGACTATCACCAATTTACAGCCCAACTAGTGTTTTGATCGTATACACTGTAAAGATTTCTTTACATTTATTGTAGGTTTAATTTACTAAAATTTTTGCAACGGGAAAACTGAATGAATCTTCATTCAGTTATATTTTTAGCTTATTGCTTATTCCCCTTCCCGTCAACACCTTCCATAGCAGTTGAGAGTTAAATATATACCAGTCAACCCCAAATTCCGTCCATTAGAGCCCGAATTTACACCTTTGAGGTCCCCAGAAAGATTCAATTTTAACGCCTCGCTAATTCTGTTTTTGCTGCCCGTAAGAAAGAACGGGAGACACTCCGAGTCCCCCGTTCTTTTTTATTTAAACTGAACGGTGTTTCTATCGATCCATTTCAACCTCCCCTGCAGGCTGAATTTAAAAGCTTTCTTCCTGCTCATTTTCTTATCTCTTCCCAAAACCGTAACCAGGTCCGTAGTCCGACCTTTGTAGAATTTTTGGCATTCAATCGCTTTCCGGCGCGCCTCTTGTCGGTCCGTATTTTCCCCATCAATCTCATTACAGACCTTGAAGGCTACGCACTGAAAACAGGAACGAAACTCTTCCTTCACTAATTACCTCCTCTCTTGGCACGATTGGACTAAAAAGTTTTTTCAACTGATGCGTGATTCCTTATCTTCCTCCAGGGCGGCGATAAACGCCCATACAATTTCCGGGTCAAACTGGGTTCCGGCACAGCGCCGCAGTTCTTCCACCGCCTCCCGTACTGATTTGGCCGGTCTGTAAGGCCGGTTGGTGGTCATCGCATCGAAACTGTCCGCCACCGCCATTATACGAGCATGTAAGGGAATCTCTTTCCCTTTGAGCCCCTGAGGATAACCCTTTCCGTCATAACGCTCATGGTGGTGTAGTACGGCAGGGATAACGGAACGGAGAGAACGAATTGGCTTGATAATCTCCGCCCCGATTACCGGATGTTTTTTCACCAGGTCGAACTCTTCCTCGGTCAGTTTGCCTTTTTTCTTAAGCAGCATATTGGGGACATATACCTTTCCCAAATCATGGAGGAGCGCCCCGTAGCCTATGATTTTGATCTCTTCTTCGGGAAGACCCAGTTTACGGGCAATCATTAGGGCGTACCTCAATACCCGCTGGGTATGCCCGTAGGTGTAACGGTCCTTGGCGTTGACTAGCGAAAGCAGAGTCTTAACGGTGGTAATAAAATCTTTTTCCGAAGCGAGCAGCCCTTTTTCCAGTTCTTTAATAACCGGAAAATAGATAGCATATTTGTCCAACTGCTGATGCTTGACATTTTCCAGAGCTTCCTCCGCATGTTTTAAAAGCTCCTGGCTGCTTTCCCCGTGATCAGGGGAAACGGCAACTCCTACCGAAACCGTTATTATGCCTCCGGGAAGTTGCTCTAGACATCCAAAAGGACAACTCTCAATTTCCGCCGCTAAACGGCTGCCTAACGCTCTCGCTTCCTCCAAAGAGTCGCACGGGGCAATGATGCCTAGTTCATCGGCGCCGTAACGGCAGACTACATCGCCCCGTCGTAAGTTTTGTCTTACGACCTCCGAGACGCTTTTGAGCAACTGATCACCTTGACGGTAGCCCATAGTTTGATTAAACAATTTAAAATTATCTATATCAAGCAAGATAACTGCCGTTTTTCGATTATTATTTCCGTCGGCAAGTTTTTCTTCCAGATAGTCGACGAACCAACGGTGCCGGGGCAGACCGGTTAAAGGGTCTGAATGCGGCCACCAATCCGTTGCCCGGTGGGCAGATTCCCGCTCCGTTGTTCGAACGGAAACAGCTTTGACCCATAAAGCAGCAGCATTAAGCACAAAAATCACAAGGGAAATAAGCAAAATAATTTCCTCCCGCTGGTTCCAGCTTTCACCGCTGTGAGATTTTACTATAATAAAGCCGGTGCCCGCGAGCAGGAGGGTAACCGCCGTAACCCCAATACTGAGCGAGTGATATAAATCTGCTAAATTCCTTCTTTTCCTCGCCAAGGTCCTTCCATCCTTTCGTTCCTTTTAGACCACTTTCAAGCTTCTTTCCACTTGGTCTTCTCCTCTTTCCATGAAACATTTGATAAACGCTTCCACAATTCGGGGGTCAAACTGGGTCCCGGCACAACGTTTCAACTCTTCAATGGCTTTTTCATTAGACATACCTTTACGGTAACTACGGTCAGAAGTCATGGCCTCGAAGGCATCGACCACGGCTATTATCCGGGCCCCCAGCGGGATCTCCGTACCTTTCAACCTCTTGGGATAACCCTTTCCGTCGTAACGCTCGTGGTGGTGGAGAACACTGGGGACCACCGCCTGCAGGGAGGGAACCCGCGATAGTATTTCCGCGCCGATGATAGGGTGCTGCTGTACCTGGTACCATTCAGAAGCGGTAAGCCTGTCCGTTTTATTGAGTATACTTTCCGGCACACCTATCTTTCCGATGTCATGCAACAACGCAGCCCAGTACACGTTATCAATTTCCTCCGGCCGCAATTTCATAAAACGGGCTACCCATCGAGCCAGGTGAGCTACTTTCCTCGAGTGGCCTTCCAGGTACTTGTCTTTCGCTTCAATGGCCTCCACGAGAGCCATGGTTACATCTTCTGTAACCTGGGCCAACTGTGAGTTAAGTTCTTCCAGACGGCTTTTTTCCTTCTCCCATCGCGCAGCATTCTTTTTCATTTTGTAACCGGCTACAATAACGGCAGCATATACGGCTGACATCATGGAATAACGGACCAGTATTTCCTGCCCTGTGTGTACGTAAGGGTCAAAAACAATTCCGTAAACGATTGCCATCATGAGCAAACCGGCTACCATAATTTCCGAAGCCAATCTACTGGCCAGCAGAAGCGGCAAAGCATACATTGCCGCCAGAGAAGTGTGAGGAAACACTACGGCATCCAGTTCAAAAATCAGTAAAAACAGAAGCAACACCCCGGTCTCCTTGCGCAGGGAAACCAGTCGATGCAAAATCCGTCTTTTTTTCATGGCTCTCCCCCTTTCCCTGCCCACCGGCTATTCCGGCTGTTTTTTTAAAAAAAAGGCTACCCTGCCGGGGTAGCCTCCTTCTACCCGTGGCAGCTGGCTGTCATAGCCTTGCGGCCTTAGACCCTGTAGCTTTGCGCCCCTGCCTTTCGACAGGTTTGCCCTTAACACGAGATTTTTACTTTGAATTATTTGATTGTAATACCAAAATCCACCCCGTTAAACCAATCTTTGCGAAGCCACTTATTTAAACAAAAAGGCACCCCATATTCCGGGGTAGCCCTCTTCTACCCGTGGCAGCTGGCTGTCATAGCCTTACGGCCTTAGACCCTGTAGCTTTGCGCCCCTGCCTTTCGACAGGTTTGCCCTTGTACACAAATTTTGAGTTTTTTTGTTGTTCTTTGTCAGTAATTATACCATACTTACCATCTATTTCAAGCATTTTTGGGAAACATTTCCTCATAAAATTAATAATTTATGGTAAAATTAAAATAATTTATAACTTTAATAAAATTTCTTGTCATTTAAGTAACCCTGAACATGATCCAGCGCTTCCCCGAAACGCTGAAAGTGGACTACTTCCCTTTCTCGCAAAAACCTCAAACCGTCCTTCAGGTCCGGATCATCGGTCAAGCGGATAAGGTGCTCGTAAGTAGCTCGGGCTTTTTGCTCCGCCGCCATATCTTCATGCAGGTCGGCCACCGGGTCGCCATGGGCCTGAATATACGCCGCCGTCCACGGTACTCCGTTGGCATCACTTAAAAACAAGGCGCTGTCATGCTGAGCATAGTGAGCTCCTAAACCTGCCTCTTTCAACTTCTCCGGCGGGACCCCTTTCAGCAATTTGTATACCATGGTAGCAATAATCTCCAAATGGGCCAGTTCCTCAGTTCCGATATCGGTGAGCAATGCTTTGGCCCGGCCGGTAGGCATGGTATATCTCTGGTTAAGATATCGCAGAGCCGCGGACAGCTCGCCGTCCGGTCCACCATATTGGGTGATGAGGTATTTGGCCATCCGAACGTCACATTTGGAAACTCGAACCGGGTATTGTAGTTTTTTTTCATAAACCCACATAATATCCCCCTTTCTCAATAATCAATTTCCCAGGGCCAAGGTTCCTCAATCCAGCGCCAGGGATACTGGCTGGGAGAAAAACCGTAGACCGCCAGAGGACCGAAAATCTGCTCATACTCCCGTTTCCGGAGGTTTAACTGCTCTGTGACCCGGTTGTAATGCTCTAGCGCCCGGTTGTCTTCCGGATGAGTGTCCAGATAAAGGCTCAGGTCCACCGCGACGAACTCCAGTTCCTGAATAACCCTTAACATTTCCACCTGTTTTCTTCTCAAGGTTTCCTCACTCCATCCCTAATATTCGTAGGGTCGATACAGCTCCGGGAACAGAGTCCCTTTTTGCAAAGCTTCACCGGGACTGAAAGTCTTGGTGTACTTTTGCCAGGGCACATAGGCTTCGGCCAGCTTTATTCCCGGCGGCAATTCCATCGGAGGCTTCCAAGGATATTCCCCGGGCATACCCGGTGGATATGGATAATGGCCTTGAAAATACCCGTTCATAATATCTCTCCTTTCCCATCCATAACAGGCATATAATGCTTCAATATATACTATGAAAAAGGGATCCGAACGGTACAGACCGCTCTCATGCCCAACAGCCGTCAGAGCATAAAAAAAAGCACCCCTTCGGGTGCTGTCCTACAGGTATTTCCACGGACTTTGTGGCCGGCCATTGACCCGCACCTCAAAATGAAGATGCGGTCCGGTACTCCTACCCGTACTCCCCACGGCACCGATGCGCTGGCCTGCCCTTACCTTCTCACCTACCTTTACATATATCCGCGACAGGTGGGCATACCGGGTCTCCAGGCCGTTACCGTGATCGATGAAAATCACCTTTCCGTAGCCTCCTGCCCACCCAGCGTAAACCACCTTACCCTCAGCATAGGCATATACTCCGTTTCCATAAGAAGCTGCTATATCTACTCCCGCGTGAAATTGTCTCCTCCCGGTTATAGGGTTCCGCCGCCAGCCAAAACCGCTGCTCACCCTTTTTCCTTGAACTACTCCGTAGTTTCTACGGCCACCCCGGGAAACGGTCGTCTTGGTCCCCACCTTAACTATCTGGCTGACCGGTTCTCTGATTACCTTTTCCGCCACTACTTCCCGGTTCTGTTCCACCCCGTTAACCAGGGCTATCCGGTAGGTGACTTCCTTCTCCCCTTCCCGGCCGGGACGTATCACCCGCCGCTCCCGCCGGAACATGGTGCTGTCTTTTCGGTACTCGGTAGGAAAGGGAATTTTCTCCCTCACCGTCTTCTCCAAATTCACCACTACATCCAACAGCGGCTTTTCCGGGCTTATTACCAGCTCGTCTCCCGGATAAAGCCTCTCCGGCTTAATATCAGGATTTAAACGGGTAAGCTCGTCCACCGTAGTACCGTAGCGCCGGGCCAGGAGCCAAAGGTTGTCTCCCTTCTGCACCTTCACAACCTGGGCTTCTTTAAGAGGGGCATTGATCTTCTCCCGGGCCTCCTCCGGCGTGACAAGAGTATCTACGGAAACCTGCTCTTTTTTCACTTCCACCTGCTGTTTAAAGCCCGCTTCTTCTACCGCATCTGTTTCGTCAATACCGGTTAAATACCGGCTCTTGTACTCTTCTAAAATCCCCGTTATATCATCCTTTTTCAAAACCGCCAAATATTTCTCCCCGTCTATGTACAAAACGTAAGCTTCCGTCAGGAGTTCGACCTTCTGCCTCAGGATTTTCTCCAGGTTACCGGCCAGCGCCGCCGGTTTCAGCCGGTTAGGCTCAAAATCCAGGCTGGAAGTTAACTCTACCTCCTGCCCGAGTTTTTTCTCCGTCTGCTCCACGTAGTTCTGTAACAAGTCCTTAGCTTCACCGGGGTCCTTGACCTGACCGATTACCTCTCCGTCCAGAAGAACATCATAAGCCAGCGTTTGCTGGTGATGGTATCCAAACCCTATCAAGATTAAGGCGGCAATGGCAAGCAGAATCACAAGCGCGTGGTTTCCTTTTTTTAACTCCACCCACTTCAGCTCCTTGACATGCCAAAATTGTCCACACTATCCATTGTACCGACAATTATCGACTTTCTCAACCCTTTATTACAGTAAATTTATACCATTAAGCAGAAAATATCGAGTAGGAGGGGGCGGCTAACCCCCGTCCTCTCACACCACCGGACATGCGGGTCCGCATCCGGCGGTTCACCAAGCTTGACGGAGATAAGAATAGCGTTCGGTTAAGCTCATCAGGCCCTGGGACTACCAGTATGAGTTGCCCAGGGCTCTATTCATTGGCCCCTGTGCCATCCGCCACGGCCCTTTGCGGGTGTTGGCGAATTCATGTACTACCCTTTCAGGCAGTCCCAGTGCACGCAGTTCGCGGTACCTTGTCCGCACTCGCTTCCACTGCTTCCAGAGGCACATGCGCAGCCTCCTCCGCATCCAGCCTTCTAGGTTCTTGAAAATGCTGGGCGTTTCGGCCAGGGCCTCGCGGATCACCTTCTCCACTTCAGCAACTTCAAAGGGCTTAACCACATAATCGTACGCACCGGCTTTCATAGCTTCAACAGCATTTTTTACAGTTGCGTAAGCAGTCATCATTATTACCGGAAGGTTACTGTTGACGCGGCGTATCTCGTGTATTCCCTTCAACCCGTCCATGTCAGGCAGGCGCAAATCCAGCAAAACCACGTCTACCGGCTGTGTGCTGACGACCTCGAGGCCTGACCTGCCGTCCTGAGCACCGACCACGTCGTACCTGTGGCCAAGCGCTTCTTTAAAGAGCCAGGTCATATTCGGCTCATCATCTATCACTAAAACGGCCTGCCTTCCCGCCACAGCTCATCACCTCCTGTACTCCGCTCAAAAGAGTACCGCTTTACAGGCAGAGTAATGGTAAAGGCCGTACCCTTTCCAACCTCGCTCTCAAGCCGGATAAACCCCTGATGCTCGTCGATGATCCGCTGCACCAGGGCCAGCCCTACTCCTACACCACCCGGACGCCTCGTAAAAAACACATCGAACACTTTGGGTTGGTCAGAAGCGGGTATGCCGACCCCTGTATCCCGCACCACCACTTCTGCCAGATTGCTTCCCGGCCTCCGCAGGCAGCTTACCATCATGGTTCCCCCGTCGGGCATGGCCTGAACGGCATTGAGCATGAGGTTGAGGAACGCCTGCTTCAGATAACGAGCATCTCCTTGGATCAATATGTCCCGGCTGGAATTGTTCAAGACCACACGCACGCCATGATCGGAAGCGTACGGTTCAATTAACCTGACTGCACCAGCAAGCAGGTCAGGGAGGTTTACAGTTTCAAAACATGGTTCCGCCACCCTGGTGAACGCCAGTAAAGCTTCCAGCGTGCTGTTGATGTGGTCTATCTCCTGCTGCAGCACATCAACCAGACGCAGGAGAAATTCGCGGTCATTGAGCCGGTCGGGCAGCAAGCGCACGGAACCGCGGATTATCGCCAGGGGATTTCTGATCTCGTGGGCAATGTCTACCGCAACCTCACCGGCTGCCGCCAGTTTTGCCGCCCTCCATTGGTAATCTTCCTGCTCCCATTCCAGATTCTCCATAACCATGAGAAAGCAGGGATCATCATTGTTTTCCAGGTGAATCACGTGCAGGTCAACTTTCCGGGGAACACCAGGGACTTTAAACCGCAGCGGCAGGTGCCCGATACCTCGCTCCCACATCCGGTCGATCTGTACCTGCAGACCCGGCAGACCTATCCTGGAAAATACTTCCCAAACCGGCTCTCTAACATTTATTCCCAATTCCTGAAAAAATTTCTGAGCGCCTTTATTTAAAAATATAATCTGGCCCTGACGGCTGAGAACAACCAGACCTGAATTCACAGTATTGAGAAACATCTCCAGGTAGCGCTGCATGTCTAAAAAGGCTTCGATGAGGCTCCGGGAGGCACCGGGGCTCTTCTCCGCACTCCCCTGGCCTGAAAATCTCTTTATGTGGCCGAGCTGGCGGGCAGACAAAACCAGCAGCCAGGTGAGCCCCAACAAGACCTCGAGCCGTCCACCGGAAAAGAAAAGATTTCTCTCGCCCTGCTGAAGCTGGCGGTAAATGTCTTCAACGGTCTCATTGGCCCAGACAAAACCAATAACCCGCCCATCCCTGATGAGAGGACGCACGCAGTTCATTATGTCCCCACGCACCGTGCTGCCGACCCCAACTATCTCCCGTTTTTCCCGCATGGCCCGCCTTCCGATGTGATCCGGCCAAACGGAAATCCCCACTTTGTCCCCAAACTGACTGCTGGGTGCGTAGGCCACGATGCTGTCGACACACAGGGCATAGTACCCGACACCCACACCCGGAAAGGCAGAAGCGATTTCGTCCGCAATCGGTGTCAGCGCCCGGCTCAACGTAGTTATGGCTTTTGTCTTCTGCTCTCCGGAGAACAACTGCTGCGGGTCCAGCAGGGACAAGAGGCCGTGCACGTACCCGTGCCGCTTCCAGTTTTCCGCGACGTTGTCCTGCTCGAGCCACGTGGCCGCAGGCAGAAATACGTGGGCGAGCTCGGCGGTGGGCGTGAGGAAGAAATCGACTACCACGAGAAACTCCAGCTTCTTCAGCGCTTCGTAAATCTGTTTCCCGTTGGCCCTGGTGATCAAGGGATTTGAGCCCACAAACATGCCTGCCCTCAGCGGGTAGGGCTTCCCCGTCAGTATTGCGTCCCAGGCCGCCCTTGGCGTAACTACGGCTATCCTCGATGCCAGCCTGTACTGCTCGCCACCCAGGCGCTTTTTGACCTGCTCCAGTGGCAGTGCCCTATGATTGCCGACCTCAGAAGCCGTCCGCACGGGAGGCGGGACAAAGAAGACGCTACCCCCCGGGGCGTCGAGATTCCCGGTCGCGGCCATGAGGCCCGTCGTAATCCTGGTGTAGTCCGTGCAGTTCCTGTTTTGCTCGGTAGGAACACCCCAGTGAATGCAGGCGGGCTTGGTCGTGGCGTACATTCTGGCTGCCTGCCGGATCAGGTTCCTGTCCACCCACGTTATCTCCTCGACCTTATCTAGCGGGTACTCTTTTACCCTCTCTACAAAAGCATCCCAGCCGTGAATGTAATTTTCTACAAATTCCCTGTCATAGAGCTCTTCTTCTATGATCACATAAAAGAACCCCATCGCCAGGGCCGCATCGGTACCCGGTCTGATCTGGAGCCACAGGTCCGCTTTCTTCGTGTAGAAGTTTCTCCTCGGGTCGATGACAATAAGTTTTGCTCCACTCCTGTAAGCCTTCCAGAAGTCCGCCCCCTTGTACTCGTCGGGATTGGTCCACAGGGGGTTGACAGCCCACAGCACTATGCACCTGGGCCCTCCCCTGTAGTCGGCCACGGGCAGGTTGCCGCAGGTGATGATGGTCGCGGCCGTCCGTGAGCCGTAACACATGTGGCCCGCCGTCAGGACGTTTGGCGTCCCCAGCAGGTTGGCAAAGCGGTAGAGGAAAGTCTCGTAGTCCCTCCCCGTACCGTAGCCCAGGAAGATGGATTCCGGCCCGTCTTCCTCGATGATCTTCTTGAACTTACCCGCGATGGTATCCAGAGCTTCCTCCCAGCTCACCCTCTCCCAGCCCCTGCTCCCCTTCTTCATGGGATAGAGGATGCGGTCGGGGTGGTACGCAAGCCTGGTTATGGCCAGCCCCTTGCTGCACATAGTACCGCCGCCGATGGGTGAGTCCGCGTCCCCTTCCACCTTTACCACCCTGCCGTTTCTGACGTGGGCAATCACCCCGCAGCCACCATGGCAACTGCGGCACACCGTCCTGATCCTTTTCGTTTCCATGTACACACAATCCCATCTGACTGACTATCTACCTGACCAGGCAGATGCCTGCTCAAACTCCTCCTACACGCAAGAACCGTACCAGGTTCAAAAATCTTCACCGGCCGGTAGTGAAAAAACATGGTGCGCACAGCGGTACGCACTGCTGCGAACGGCCCTTCCCACTTTGATCCGTGCCGGGCAACCAACGGTGACAAAGACAACTTTTAGTAAATTATGCCACGCGCCCCGCCCGGCCTCAACTACCAGCAGGAAAACTATTACTGAAAGAAAAAGTTCGGGCGTTTCTTCTGGGAAAATTAAAAAAAATGCCGGACTGCAGGATTACCAGCAATTCTGTAATGATAACGATAAGGTAGTGACCGCTGCTCTAAAATGAGCGCCGATTTTATCCGTGGTGCGGCTCAACATGGGGGACAAGTGAATGGGGCCTTTCCAAGCCGTGGGCTTCCATTAAGTCCACATCACCCATTATTACCCGGGGGTTTCCATCGGCAACAATTCGCCCTTCATCCATCAAAATGACGCGATCACATACCTCCAGAATAAATTCCAGATCGTGGGAGGCAATGAGCATTGTTTCCCGCGCGCTCCGTAAAAAACGGATAAGACGCCGCCGGTAGCGAATGTCCAGGTTAGAGGTTGGCTCATCATAGATTACCAGCCTGGGACGCATGGCCAGTACCCCCGCGATGGCCGCCATCCGTTTCTGGCCGCCGGAGAGATGGTGGGGTGGATAATCACCCAATTCCTGAATGCCGGTTACGGCAAAGGCCTCCCGGACCCTGGCCTCTACCTCTTCCTTCGGCAGTCCCAAATTCTCGGGACCAAAGGCCACATCGTCCCTTACGGAGGGGCAGAACAGCTGGTCGTCAGGGTTCTGGAAAACCATCCCCACCTCCGGGCGGAATTCTCCCGGCACCACCGGCTTCCCGAAAAGGCGGATTTCCCCGGAAGTTACTTTGAGCACCCCGCAAATTAACATAAAAAAGGTAGTTTTTCCGGCACCGTTGGGACCGATAATGCCCACCCGCTCCCCCGGCCACACTTCTAGATTTAAATCTTTCAATACCAAGTAGCGATCCGGGTAACTAAACGATAAGTTAGAAACCGACAGTACCGACTTCCTTGAATTCATCTATAAACCTCCGGCTCAGGGCAAGTAAATTTCGGCAACAACAAATAATACGGCCACCGCGATAAAAACCAGCAGCCCGGCCAGGTCACGGGGACAGGCTTGAAATTCATCCCGCCGGGGCCCGACCCCGGCACCGCCGGCCTGACCGTAGCCCCTTAAAATCATGGCCCTGTAGACCCGATCTGACTGCTCGTAACTACGCACCAGTATGGTCCCAGCCAGGGAAGCCAGGGTACCCACGCTTTTCAGGTCACGACCGCGAAAACCCCGCAATTTCATGGCCGTTTCCATGGTCTTCAGTTTGTCACCAATATCGTAGAGATACCGGTAAGAAAAAAGGACCATATCAGCCAGTATGGACGGGAGGCCAAGGGCCCGCATGGCCTTCACACTGGTTAAAAAGGATGTGGTACCAAACAGAATTATTCCCAAGGTAAGTATGCATAAAAATTTTACTGAGATCAAGAGCAAATCCAGGCACCCCTCTTGCTTCACAGCTACAGGACCTATGTAAAACAGGGCAGTCTGTCCCGAGAAAAAGGGCAGTAAAACAGCCATCATTAAAAGAAAAAAACCGGGCAGGCGTAGCCTGGCCAGCAAAAAGGAAAGGGGAAGGCAGGAAACGGTGTAAAGGGCACCGCTCACCACCATCATAGCCGGCAAAAGATGTAAAGAGTGGACAAAGGAAAAGGCAAAGATCAAGATCATGAAGCCCGCAAGTTTATACCTGGGGTCCCAGCGGTGCAGGGGTGTATTCAGGTACGCATATTCATCCAGTTGAAGTCTCACGATTCACCCTCCAGCAATTCCGGTTTAACCCGCTGCAGAAAAAGTGCCAGTGCGGCAGTAAAAACACCTTCTATGATCATGAGCGGGATGTGTGCCAGGGTCAGGGCGCAAATACTTGCCCGCTCCGCCTCTACGTCCATGTGGGCCGGTATGGTAGTAACAAGAAGAACAAAGACGGCAACGGCTGCAAGCCCTATCCCCCCGGCACCGGCCAGGAACCCAAAGAGGCCGGTACTCAGCCGGCTGCCCCTGCCAAAGGTATTACGGAGCCGGAACAGGTAGTAGGCCAAAAGGGCCGGTACCCCCATGACAGTAGCGTTTACTCCCAGAGTCGTCAGGCCGCCGTGCTGGAACATCACCGCCTGGAAAAAAAGGCCGATAAGAATGGCAGGGAAGGCGTAGTAGCCCAGCACCACCCCTAAAAGGCCGTTTAATACCAGGTGAACGCTGGCAGGGGGTACGGGAATGTGAATCCAGGAAGCCACCAGGAAAGCAGCAGTAAGAAGTGACGCCTTGGGAATGCCTTCCCGGGGATTTTCTTTTTGGCTGATTTTACGAAGCGAAAACCAGGTGACGGCCCCGGCAGCGGCGTACCCGCCGAGACAAACTGAAGTGGGCAGAACACCATCCGGAATATGCATCAGTTCTTCCTCCTCGAAAAGAATAAAGCAGTACCTATCAACCCCCACGTGACAGAAGCCGCCATCAGTATGATTTGCGGCGTAGTATAACCGGTGCTCCCCGCAGCCGCTTCATCCCCGCCCACCGGAATATGAATCATTCCGCCGTGGCCGGCTTTACGCACCTGCACATCCCAGGTCCCCGGGATGGACGGGTCCAGGGTAAAGGTAAAGCGCCCCTTTTCATCGCACTTTCCCGTAGCCCACGGGGTGGAAGGATCATTTGGAGCGTAGATAATCACCTGGCCCTCGCTCACCGGCTCTCCTGTATCGTAAGTGGCTGTTATCTCTATGGCCTCTGTAGTCCGGTAGTCAATTTCCACTCCGTGACCCAGTGCTGTCGCCGGGAAAACAAGGATGGAAAGAAAAATCACAACATAAAAACGAAGTATTTTTTTCATAAGAGAACCCCCTGAAGAAAAACAATTCCCGACAGGATTAACAGGATCTTCAGGACCCGTCCCGTCCATCCCGTTAATCCTGTCCGGTTTTTTAAAGACCCGCAAGCCATGACCCTATATGAAGCACTTACAACACCTCACAATAGCAGTGGCCCTCACCCACGTGCCCAAGGGTGGACAGCATTTCCTCCAGCTTCTGATAAGCCTCGGGTAACATCTTCTCCTTGAGCTCAGCCATGTTAACATCCACAACGCCGTCCTCGGCCAGAGAAGCAAAGGGCTCAAAGCCCGGCGCGCCCACATTGAGCTCATCGTCGGCGGGCGTCCCGGCGTCACCGAAGATGTGGTCGAAATGGAAGGTCATCTCCAAATCTGCAGTACCGCCCTCTGTAACAATACCCTTGCGCTCGTCACCAATGTACTCCCCGCCGGTATACTTATACTCATGTTCATTCTTTATGGTAAAATCGATAGTTTTGCCGTCCTTTACCGCCTTACCGATGATAACCAGTGAATAACCCCTGGCAGGACCTTCCGTTGCCTTTAACATTTTCCAGGAAATGGCGTTATAATGGCCGGCAGGCACGTCCTTTACTTCGCCAACCAGAATGGGCGGGGCATTTTCATCACCCTCCGCCAAATCCACGGTATGTGCTCCCGGAAGGACTACCTCTGTCTCGGCCTGAACCTCGCCGCCTTTGTCGGCATCATAAGGAGGATCGGCCTGGTAAGCAGTAACATCAACAAGGTTAACGTACACATGATCAAAGGTAAGTTCCCAGCCGTCCTTTGAGGTAAAGCCCTGCCTGATAAAATCTTCACCGTTGGCCGTAAACTGCAAAGTTCCGGTTTTTTCTGCCTCAGCTTTCTCCCCACCCGGCTGCTTACCCGTGTCACCGCTACCACAGCCGGAAAGAACAGCCGCCAAAAAGATAAAAATCACTGCGTCGAAAAGAAATTTCTTCATATTTTTTACCTCCTCCGATGTAATTTTACCGGTACCGGCACCTACGCTGATCAATTCATTTCCAGCGCTGGAAAAAAACAAACCACGAAAGCACCCCTGCTTCTTGCAGGAAAATACCTCCGTGGTATGTTCCTCCAATGTTTACTTAATGTTTAATCATTTTTTTATAAGTACAGGATCCGGTACTTACCCGGCGGCTCCTTGCCGCCAACTTAAAAGCCCTGTTTTATTGTATCTGATTTTCCCGCCAGTGTCAACAAATTAATCCAAACAGAATGTGTCAAGTAGTATCGGGTAAAATTTTCCCTGCTCCAATCGAGGCTTAAAAGTGTACGTCAAATTACGA
>NZ_BDGJ01000115.1 GCF_002207765.1 Calderihabitans maritimus | reverse complement strand
TCACTGAGTTTCATGTAGATATTATACCATAAACAACTACATATTTCTATCTTTTATTCAGCAGTTTTTAACCCTTGACAGAAAAGGAGACATTACGGTATCATTAAATAAATGATAATGATTTTCAATTAGAAGTGATATCATGGTTAAGTCTATTAAACAGGGCCAGTGGTTAATTAATTATGAAGTGCATGGGGAAAAAATTATCAAACTGCTCAGTGCCTTCAAAGGAATTCAGGAGATGGGCTGGCAAGGCCGGAGAGAAAAACCGGAGGGGGAGCGGTAAGCGGAAGATAAAATTGTTGATTAACTTTTAGTTTATATGTCAGACTGAAAGTAAAAAAGTATGAATTCAAAAAAGGAGGCAAAACATGAGCCGGGCCAAAGTATCACCTAAAGGACAAATAGTTATACCCGCTAACCTGAGAAAAAAATATGGTTTTCACCCGGGATCGTGATAGAGATTCAGGATGCCGGGGACCGGATAGTATTACGTCGGGCCCCCAGGAACCCGGTGAAAGAAGCAATGGGTATGTTAAAAGGGAATAACTCATTGACAGGAGAATTGCTGCGGGCGAAAAAAGAAGAAAGAAAACTTGAAGAGCGACAAGCAACCTTATCGTTGCGTATGGATAATTTTTTATAGTATTATCTGCCATTTTATGGTATTATGTTTTTAAGATTTCTTAGCTGGAGGCTTCGAATATGTTATTGGAAAAAATTCTTCCCGTCTTGGAAAGGTACAACGTCCATACCTGTTACCTTTTCGGCTCCCGCGCGACAGGTGGTGCAGGCCCCGACAGCGATGTCGATTTGGCCGTACTCTTCTTTCCGTACGATCCGACCGTACACAACCTGGACCTCCAGGTCGAAATGGAAGCCGCACTGTCCAGGACGTTGCACCCCCTGAAGGTTGACTTAGTTTTTCTGCAAAAAGAAAAGATCACCTTTAGGTTTGAGGTGATCAGCAGCGGAAAGGTAATTTACTGCCGGGACCACGACGAACGCACCGACTTTGAAGATATTGTGGTTCGCGATTACCTGGACTTTGCTCCCTTTCTGAATCGGTATTACAGGGAAATGCTCGAAGCAATTGAAGGGGGCGAATTCTTTGCTGAATAAAAAACTGATTTTCGAACGGGTCGACATGATTCGCGCATCCGTCAACCGCCTGAATTCCTTCAGAAAGCTAACGCAACAAGAGTTTTTAGCAGATCCAGATAACTACGCCATTGCCGAACACCACTTGCGGCGGGCGTTGGAATCTCTTTTTGATGTCGGACGGCACATCCTCGTTAAAAAAGGGCTGGGACATCCCCGAGACTACCGTTCTATCATTGAATTACTGGGACAAAACAGGGTAATCCCCCGTTCCTTCGCCCAAGAAATCATTGGTATGGCCGGGTACCGCAACCGGCTGGTCCATGGTTACGCCGAAGTGACGGGGGCAGAGCTCTATGACCTAATTCAGACCAGATTAGAGGATATTGAAACCTTTGTGAAACATATCCTTGAGTTTTTGAAGGAAGAACAATAAACAAAACCAGAACCACTCCCGGGTGTGAAGTAGCTAGACTGAATTCAAGTTTAGAACCGTTCCCAACTTGATTCCACTTCTCCCGAAAAGAATCCCGTATTACGAGCAATCGACATTTTCGAAGGTGGAGCAGAAGCATATGATGCCAGCGAAAGACACAAAGCCAGTTTCATCACTGGAACAGCCCTGCCTTAGGCAGGGCTGTTTTGGGATTCCTAATCGTTTCCGTCGGCTGCGTTGTTGGCCACACCGTTCTGGTTGATATTTTTGCACTTAGCTTTAGAGGCAGCGGCAGCAGCGGCGGCGGCGAAGAAAATAGCTACGGCGAATGGTACATCCTTATCCTTCAGGTAATCCATGTTGTCCTTAAATTGAGCCATAAAGTCCGCGAATTCATTGTGCTTTTTATCCATTGAGATACCCCCTATCTATAGATTGACCTGCCCCCTAGCGGGGCGGTTCTGCACCTCCCTTCGGGGGTTGTTTCTGTAATATCATATTATGTAGATAAAACCGGATTCGGTTCCATGATAATAGCAGTAAAACTCTCTATCCGTGATGTGGCGGATAACCACTGAAGCATGGACTTGGTTTTTAAGACTTGGCTGCGTAGGCTACTTCGGCGGAGTTACTTGCCCCGTTCTGGTTACAGTTGTAAATTAACAGGATTAGACGGATTCCCAGGTCGGGCAATTTAATTTCCTTTGCCGTAGTAAGATTAGCCAAAAATTGGGCGATCAATTCCGGGCTTATATCCCTAAGTACTACGTTACCGTCCTTATCACGGCTAAAATACTGGCTCAATTCCTCGCGAAACTTGTTGGCAGTACCGTTCTGGTTAATGTTGTAAATCCACAAAACTACCGTTTTCAGGCCCGCATCAAAACTGCCGGCAACACCCTCGGTGGTTTGGCCCGGGTTTGACTGGACGGAAATAATATCTGGCCGTTCCTGCTCTTGTTCTGTCTGGTCCTGTTTAATTTTCTCCTGAACTTCCTCTTGCCCGGTATCCTCTCGCCGTACCTCTTCTTCGTTAAATTTCTCATTTATGATATCTACCAAGGATTACTACCTCCTGACTTCCAAAAAGATGATTTTTATCTTTATCGATGTATCTTATGACAGAAACTACTTAAATGTGATAATCAAGCTTCTCAGCTCTCTACGTTTTTGAGTTACTGTGTCCGAAAAGAAATTCAAGTCCAGAACCGTCCCCAACTTGATGACAGAACCGTCCCCAACTTGATGAAACCTGCAGAACCGTCCCCAACTTGATTGATGAAACCTGTAAACAGCGCTTAGTTCCCCAATCAATCTACAGTAACCGTCCCAGCCCCAAAAAAGGACAGCTCCGGCTTGAATTCAAGCCTATGTTGATTGCCTTTTCAGGCGCCGTATGGTACTATAACTTTAGACAGGTGGAAAATGTTGTAATTGAAATATGTTTTGAAAGTAAATGAGTGCGGTAACTGAGGGAGGATTTTTCCATGGGCAGAGGCTTCACCAACAACCAATACTTAAAAGAAGAGCTGGACCGCATAAGTGGGATTATAATTGAGAAGTGCCGGCCGGAAAAGATTATTCTTTTTGGCTCCATGGCAGACGGCAGAGTCAATAAATATAGCGACATTGATCTAGTAGTCGTCATGGATACAGATATGAGGTTTATGGACAGATTGTTGTTCCTGGCGAAACTTACAAATCCGCAAGTAGGAGTGGATTTCCTCGTCTATACACCGAATGAATTCAGAAAGATGCTTGAGCAAGGTAATCTTTTTTTAAAGGAAGAAGTCTTGAAAAAAGGAGTTGTTGTATATGACAGCTCGACAGCAAGAATATGAAGCCTGGTTGAAATATGCAGATGATGACCTCAAGGCGGCAGAGGAACTTATCAAGGCGGGATTATACAATGTGGCATGCTTTCACTCTCACCAAGCTGCAGAAAAGTTCTTAAAAGCTTTCCTGGTCAAGCGTAAAATAAACCCTCCCAGAATTCACAAGCTACCTACACTGGTAAGCTTGTGTGAGGAAATAGCTCCAGACTTCCAACAACTCAAGTCAGATGCCCTGATACTTGACATGTATTACATTTCTACCCGGTATCCTAATGCTCCAGTAGGGAGTTTGCCCGAAGGGTTACCTAATGAAGAAGATGCCTTAAAAGCTTTAGATATTGCAAAGAGGATAAGGGACTTTATTTGGTCATGAGGTTGTGAGTTAGGGTAGCAGGGGAATGGAGGTCTGAGACGTGAAATGAGCGTAACCTGGACCAGGAAGCCAAAAAAACAGCACTCTTCAGAGCGGAAATTTTTGCCGGTTTGATTTACGATAAACAGACTATTGATGCCGTTTTTCAGGAGGTGGAAAAAATGCTGGGCATCGAAGAATCCGCCGGTTACCAAAGGATTTTTGAAAAGGGTATGAAAAGAGGCAGGGAAGAAGGTAGGGAAGAATCCTTGGTAGACATTACCATTAGACTTTTGATTAAAAAGTTCCGTAAGCTGCCAAAGGAGTATGTGGTCAGAATAAAAGAACAAGATACCTATGTACTACAGCAGTTGATAGATAACATCTTTGATATCAATGAACTGTCCGAACTGGATGACTACCTGCATTAAAACTGTACCCCGCCCCACTGCCACCGCAGTGGGGTTCATTTTTGACTAAGTCCAGAACCGTCCCCAACTTGCAATAAAAAAAACTCGACCTTACAATCAGAACCATGCCTAGATCTCCTTATTCTCTCCTTTTCTCGCTTCAATAAACTGGATAAACACATTGATTTCATTTTTGACCTGGCTAAATACCTTTGGCAGATTATTGACCAAATGTTTAATTTTTCCAGAATTAAGGTTAAAAGTATACACGTTTCTGACAACGTGACGGAAACCTCGATAATCATCCAAGTTGTTCCGCGTTTCTACAGAGATTACTTGGGGACGAACCAACGGAATTTCTACAGTCATTTGTCGCAATAACTCCTGGTGCCAGTTTTGACCCTCAGGTCTGCTCTGATCTATAGTGTTTGCAATCAACTCAAAAACGCGTTCCAGACCGGTGTAAATACTGTGCAGGTTTAAAGCGACACTATCTAGATAAAAGTCGTCCCCAGTTTGTTTAGCACGCTTCCAACCTTCTAGCACACGTTCAACGACTTTTTCAAGTTCAGAAAGTTCTCCACGTATTCGACCAGCCAGAGCAAGGTATTTCTTCTTCACAGTTCAACGCCTTCCTTCTCAATGCTTTTTCGTAAAGATGTCCCGCATGTTTCCGCATCAATCAAATCGATTTTGAATTCTTCACTCATTCCTGTAACAGCAGCTACAGCACTGTAAAAACGATCATCCGGGATACCCCAGGCTGCTAAATCAATGTCCGACCAAGAAGTGAACCACGCATCATGAACCAAAGAGCCAAAAACTACCACCTTTGAAGCACCGTAAGATTTTTTTAATAAGTCTGCTGCCTTCCTGGCCAATTTCCATGCCCGAGTATATCGTTCAGATAAATTTTTATCCCCATTTACATTGTCACTAACAAAAGTTAATGGATACATTTTTTCAAAATACTTGCCCGAATCTTTTCTAGGCTCCATGGGAAGCTGCTCCTCCTTTCCCCATATTTAATTATACTAGCAATTTCTGGATACAACAAGCTCGTATTCCTTCCGGCACTATAAACATAATCCGGCCGGAAGAAGAACAGGGAAACTATCTTAAACCCCATAATTCTGCACACTTATTTATCAATTCTTTTTGTCGCCTTTCAATCACTGGTGGTGTCCATTAAGGAATTCCCTCTGCTAATCAGCGCCGGTGAATTTGGACCATGGTGAAGATAATTTTTGCCGGCTTTAGAACCTGCGTTTGCGTAGCAGTAGATACAACCGTGGGGACAGGTATCGTACGTACCGATGTCTACACTCTCGTAGCATCCGCACTGTTTACGGGTGGGCTTGATCCGGTATAGCCCTACCTCAAGTCCGAACAAAGCGGCCAGGAGTTCTGCGTCCACGCACCGGGCTTTTTTCACCCACCCACCGACTAGGTGATCATTGCAGCAACTGTACAGTTCAATGCCGTGTTCGGCGGCAATTTCGGCCAGCCGTTGGGCCAGGGCGGCCTGCTCGGCTTCTGGAACAGATAACAGCTTTACCCCCTTTTTCTCCAGCGCCTGCAACCGCCGCTCAACTTTCGGGTAGAGGTTGACAAAACTTATGTAGCACCTGGTCGTATACCCTCCCAAGCGGCGACATAAGTCCCGGAACCGACGGAGGTGGAATTTCTCGTCCGTCACGCTGGTCAAGAGGATCGGGTCGTAGCGCCACTGGATATGCCTCGGGGAAAACATTTTGGAAATTGCTCGAAAGGTGGAAACGGTCACCTCGGCGTCCGGCACCCGGCCTTCAAACACCCCGGGCAGTCCGGTGAGGGTGTAAAGAAACGTCATCTTGTAACCCAGGGTTTTCAGTTCGGCCAGATACGGCAAAAAGGGCGCAAAGTTCTTCGACCAGAAAACAAACGCACCGACGTCTTCCGGCCGCAGCGAGACCCGGAGGACCCGGTGGCTAAATGGATTGTGGCTCAATGTCCACCCTTTGCGAACCCGCTGCATAAACCACTCCCCGTAAAAGGCGGGGATGTCAGTACGCCGGCTGACCGAAACGATCCGGGGCTTATTGAACAGCGCCATTTTTTCTTCCATCAGGCAGTAATACCCCCCCTGCGCTCACCAGCGGTGACCTCCCCTACGCCAACACCACCGGCTGGCAGGACACCTGTGTCGGCGTGGATGGTTCCGCCAGAGACCGCGTGTGTTTTTACGAAATCAGCAACTCTTACCTCTGTATAAGAAACGTTCCAAATGATCTTCCCTTCCTTCTGAATTCATCAGGTAGGGTTACTAGTTGTAGTACCGCTTAACCGGTAGTAATTGGTTAGATCGCGTATCTACTGTTCCCCTTCCGTTACCTACTTAAATTTTATACGGCCTCGGCTTTCCGGTCACCCCAAAATCTTCATATTCACTTTTCCCCGCCGGTCCGGTTTAACTTTGGTATTTTTAAGCTTCTCAGCTCTCTTCGTTTCTCTTCAACGCTTCCATAAGTTCCTCCAACGATCTTGGATCCGGTTCTACACTACCGTTCCACCTTTCATAGAAACATATCTCTACTCAAGGCTTCCTGCTTCCACGACCGGGTGCTCGTAGACCAGTCCAAAGACTGTTCCGCCGCAGA
>NZ_BDGJ01000114.1 GCF_002207765.1 Calderihabitans maritimus | reverse complement strand
ATATCTACATGAAACTCAGTGAATGGGCAAGAAAACAAGGAATCAGTTACAAGACCGCGTGGAAATGGTACAAAGAGGGGAAGCTACCTGTTCCGGCCTACCAAACACCAACGGGTACAATACTGGTTAAGGTCGGCGAAGAAAAGGAGGGAGGAAAAACGGCTGTATACGCCAGAGTATCCAGCGCTGACCAGAGAGCAGACTTAGACCGGCAGGTAGCCAAGCTTCTGGAATTTGCGAACAGCCAGGGTGTGGCGGTAGCCAAGACGG
>NZ_BDGJ01000113.1 GCF_002207765.1 Calderihabitans maritimus | reverse complement strand
TCCCGCCAGCCGGCTGGAAAGGGAAGGGGAGGAGATTGACCTGAGCCGCTTCAATCACCAGCGGGTGGCTACCAAGTTTCCCCGGGTAGCAGAAAATTTTTTCCGGGAGAAAGGGATGCAGGTAGAGATAGTCAAATTGCACGGAAACATCGAGCTGGCTCCTCGGGTCGGGCTGGCGGAGATGATTGTGGATATAGTTTCTACCGGAAGGACTTTGCGGGAGAACGAGCTGGTGGCTATTGCCGACATTTTCAGTGCAACCGCTCGCTTAATTGCCAATCGGGTCAGCTACCGAATGAAATATGAGCGAATTTGCCGGTTGGTAGAACAGTTCCGCCGGGTGGTAGAGGAGGAAGGAGAAGAAAAAAATGATCAGAATTTTGAGTGTAGAGGACCGAGAAGTTGAACGCTTTTGGCGGAGGGAATTCGGGTACAGCGCCGAAGTTGAGCAACAGGTCCGGGTCGTTTTAGAACAGGTGCGAGAGCACGGTGACCGGGCAGTTTTACAGTTTACCCGGCAGTTTGACGGGGCAAAATTAGCGCCCGGTAACCTGCGGGTTTCGGAAAAGGAAATTGAAGAAGCTTATGAACAGGTAGATGGGGAATTTTTGGCTGCGTTGCGCCGGGCTTTGGATAATATCCGGCGTTTTCATGAAAAGCAAAAACCCCAGTCCTGGGTTGAAACGGAAGATAACGGCTGCATTTTAGGCCAACTTTACCGGCCGGTTAACCGGGTGGGCATTTATGTACCCGGCGGTTCAGCCTCTTATCCGTCTTCCGTTTTAATGAATGCCATTCCCGCCCGGGTAGCAGGCGTGCCGGAAATAGCTATGGCAACTCCCCCGCGCCCGGATGGAAAAATAGTTCCCCATACTTTAGTTGCTGCCGCAGAAGCGGGAGTAAGGGAAATTTATAAGATGGGCGGGGCACAGGCGGTTGCTGCCCTGGCTTACGGTACGGAGACGGTGCCTAAAGTAGATAAGATAACTGGACCCGGCAATATTTATGTTACCTTAGCCAAAAAGCTGGTCTACGGCCAGGTGGATATTGATATGTTGGCCGGACCGAGTGAGATTCTGATCATTGCCGACGAAACGGCGGATCCGGTGCATGTGGCTGCCGATCTTTTATCCCAGGCAGAGCACGATCCTATGGCCTCAGCCGTGCTGATTACCCCATCGGCGGATCTGGCCCAAAAGGTACAGCAGGAGGTAGAGAGGCAAATTGAAACCC
>NZ_BDGJ01000112.1 GCF_002207765.1 Calderihabitans maritimus | reverse complement strand
TTTTTTATTGCCTTTTTTAAGCCTTGAGTTATTTATTCCCATTTTTTGGCCCTTGACTTTTTACCGTGAGTCTTTAGTTTAGTAAAAAAGCCATGAAGGTGACAAAACTGCTCCTTGCAACTTGCCGACCTCCATGGCCGTTTATTCATCCCTATACCACTTTGTGTAGATCAGGTTTTTAAATTTTTTCCAAAATAATTTTATGGTCTACCAAAGCCATTTCCTTAATCTTAGCTTTAACAATTTTCCGCTGGCCGAAAATATTCTCCAAAATAATCTCTCCCTGCTGGGGAATTACTTTATCCACCTGCTCTAACAATAGCTCCTCCCTGCCATTTTCAAACAGGTAAGCATTAGCTTCACACATTTTTTCACCTCCAACCGGACGTTACTATTAAATTACTTCTCGGAATTAATCTCTTGATAAATTTCCTTGAGCCGGGCAACCAGAGCATCGATTTGGTGGGGAAGAGGTTCCGGTACCACTCCTATGACCTCTACCCGAGACCGGTTAACCGGCAATAACAACTTCCTGGCTCTACTGGTCGCTACAGCTTCCGCCATTTTAGGCGTTAATTCTCCCAGCATAGAATTCCCCAATACTATGGCAATAGAACCGATAACCACGTCTACTTCTTCAACGTTTCGAACTACTGCGTTTTCTCCCGTCGCTCCCTCGTTAGCTCCTGCTTTTAACATTTGAGATGTTGCTACCGCGTTAGTCCCTAGAGCAATGATTTCTAGTTCTTCCGGTAACTCTTTACGTATTTTTTCTACGATGTGCTTTCCTATTCCTCCACCCTGGCCGTCTATTACAGCTATTTTCATATTCATAGTCTCCTCAAAATAACTAAGTCAACTGTTTCCATTATAACAGAAAATTTTTTTTCGATAAATGAGGCATAGAAAAAACAAAAGACTATGAGTTCCCCTGCCGACCTCATTCCGGCAAAAGACTTCCATAGTCTTAGCGTAATCTCCATGATTACGTTTCAATTTAATTATAACCCAATATGTTATAATTGCCAAGTATAATTTTTTCCTATTTAATAACAACCCCCAGCGTGCTTTCCATCTCCTGGAGAGCAAAACGGTGAACTTCTTCCTTAAACGATGCAACCCCATCTTTCACCACGGTTACCCGGTAATTCCGCATACGAGCATCGGCAGCCGTATAAAGAACACAAATATTGGAACATACTCCTGTAAGAATAAGTTCCTCTACACCTAATTCCCTCAACAGCGCATCCAGATCCGTGCCGAAGAAAGCGCTGTACCTCCGCTTGGGAATTATGTAATCTCCCGGAGCCGGTTCTAGTTCCTTTATCACTTCACTTCCTTCCGTACCCTTAATACAGTGAGGAGGAAACATGTTAAATTCCGCATCATCTTCCCGGTGGTTGTCACATATGTAAATTACCGGTATTCCAGACTTCCTAGCTTTCTCAATCTCCTCCTGAATTTTCGGGACAATTCTTTTACCGTCAGGGCCAACGTATAAAGCCCCATCCTCCCGCACAAAATCATTTAACATATCGATTATCAATAATGCTTTCTTGCTCACCACCTGTCCCCCTTCATTTACTATGGTAATTATACCTTATCACAACTTCTTAAAGCTGCCAAGACCGTTTCCTACCCCACAACTTCAATATAAAACAACCCTCCCTGCTTTAGGCAAGGAGGGTTGATGAAGTAATAAGTTTCTGGCAGCGACCTACTCTCCCGGGGCAGGAGCCCCAGTACCATCGGCGCAGGAGGACTTAACTTCCGTGTTCGGGATGGGAACGGGTGTTGCCCCTCCGCTATAGCCACCAGAAACTTAAGGGTCAATTCTTTCAAAACTGCACAGGGTATAGCACCAAGAGGTCAAGCCCTCGACCTATTAGTACCAGTCCGCTAAGGTGGTTACCCACCTTACACTTCTGGCCT
>NZ_BDGJ01000111.1:112915-142189 GCF_002207765.1 Calderihabitans maritimus | reverse complement strand
CGGTAATTATTACTTACGGTACTACCTCATTGAAGCGGCTAATTCCGTCCGGGTGCGGGAGCCGGAATATGCCGAGTTCTACCGCAAGAAATTTACCGAAGCCAGGCATCATCACCATAAGCGCTCCCTGGTCTTGACTGCCCGCAAGCTCGTACGCATGGTCTTCACGCTGCTGAGTGAGGGCCAAATTTATCGGCCAAGGAGGTTAGGATAAATATTTCTTTTCAACTTACTTTTACTGTTTGAGCTGGTATTTTCTGTTTTAGCTTACCGGCTTGGTTTCTTGTTGCCTTTTTACATTTTGAGACAATAAAATTTCCAATTCACCCTCTTGACATTTTACCGCGAGTCTTTTCAAACAAACAACCTCAATCATCTTTAATTTTTCACTGTAGTTTTATGGTCGGTATCAATCTTTTCCGCCCTAGCCAACGTCATAACAAGCATTACTGCTACACCAATCAGGGTGGCCCAGGCGCCAGAAGCCATGACACTTTTTTCCAAATGGCCGAAGTAAATAATTAGATAAGCCGAAACACCACAAATCATGGATGTTATTGCAGCTTTAGCCGTAGCCCTTTTTGGCATAAAAAGGCCGATAATTAGCGGTCCCAAGGTTCCGGACGCTATGCCAGAAATACCAATCCAAATAAATGTTCCGAGAAATGCCGGCGGTTTGACAACCAGCAAAGCGGCAATTAATCCCACCAACCCTGTAGTAATTCGGCTGATTTGCAAGGCTTTTTTATCAGCCTCTTCAGGTGATAATTTTATAATTCCCCGGCGTACCAAAAACTTACGGAAGATGTCATATCCGACTACTGTTGACAGCACTACAATTAACCCGTCGGTTGTACTTAATGCCGCAGATAAGATAACCATGGCCAGCAAAGCACTAACTATGGGTGGGAATACTCGAGCCACATATTCATAGATTGTATGATCCGGAGCTTTCGGTGCTAGGCCAAAAACCCGGGCATAAAAACCAGTAAAGATTACCAGCATAATTAAGAATGCAGCTATTAAGTAGGTAATAATCATTTTTCGCAGCTCTGAAGCACTCCTCAATGCCAGCACCTTGTTAAACAACTGCGGCTGCGCGGCAAATGCGTATTCGATGATGAACACGCCCACTACGGCAGATACAGCATAAAAATGGGCTGATTGGGGATTCAAAACCGCGGTCAATTCCGGACCGGCCTGGTGCAGCACTCGGGTAGTTTCGTTAAATAGAGTCCCAAATCCTCCCTCGGGGATTAAAAATAAACCAGAAACAAAAACGGTAATGCCCATCAAAACCATTAAAACGGCTTGAAAAGCGTCGGTGTAAACGTCAGCAACAGTACCGCCTGCAAATACGTAGGAAGTTACAATAATGGTAATCAAAGCCAAACCCACATTATACGGCAAGCCAATTAAAACGTTAAACATATAAGCGCCGGCACTAAGCTGGGCTCCCACATAAAAGAGGTTAAATATAAGGATAAGGGCCGTGCCCAAACGGACAAAATCACTGCCGTAAAACTCTCCCAGCCAATCGGCCAGAGACTGGGCTTTCAGTGTTATGTTTGCCTCGCGGGCTTTGCGGGCAAAGGTTAACACGCCGAGGGTGGAACCGCCAAATATAGCAAGGAAAACCCATAACGCCGAATATCCCCAAGCATAGGCCCAACCTACATAGCCCACAACCGTTGCAGCACTAAAAAATGTGGCGGCAAAAGCAAGACCGGTAACGTAAGGACCCAGCTTCCCTCCACCGATGGTAAAATCCTTTATGGATGTGGTCTTCTTAGAGCCTAAATAACCCAAATATAAAACAATGGCAATATAAATTGCTAGTGCTACCCAAACGTAAATTATGACTTGTTGATTCATTGACATGTCCCCCTTTCGCATATTTTATTTTTAAGCTAATTTTTTTCATGAATTTTCACACATAAATTCATTCACCCCCGATTTATTAAATTGAATTAATATTTTTTGGATAATTAATGCAACATTTATGCCAAAAGAGGGTAGATCTAATTCTACCCCTTAGAATTTTTTGGGTCTTAAAATAAAAAACGTCCTCAAAAAGTGCCGAGCACTCTTTTTTGAAGACGCCTCTATTCCTTACTTGCTATTCTTTCTAACTGTTATCAAAATTTGATGTCAAGAGAAGATATTGAATTAAACAAAATCTCATTATGCAGGACACAAGCTTTAACCTACCTTTTAATATCATGAAAAAAATTCAATATTGAATTAAATAAATTATCGAAATTTATAATTGAATTTTTTAGGAAAAATTTCTTCACAGCTATTGAGGGACCGGCCTTAAGCTTGCGGGCTACGGTAGGTTGACTGACGCCCAAGATTTCAGCCACAGCGTAGGTATTTTTATAACGCTTGTAAGCCTCGTAAATGATCTCATACTCAATACTATTTATCAGCTCCTTTAAGGATAAAGTGGATCCAGTAGAAACTTTTACCGTACCTTTTCTGATTGTCTCAGGTAGATCGCCTATATCGATAATATCTTTATCGGTAGTTACCACCAAGCGTTCAATAATGTTTTCCAGTTCCCGTACATTACCGGGCCAAGTATAGCTGGACAAAACCTCTACAGCCGCCTCGGAGATTCTTTTCACAATTCCATATTTTTGATTGAATTTGTTCAGAAAGAAATCGACAAACAAGGGAATTTCTTCTATCCTTTCACGCAGGGGGGGAACTTCAATTGGCACCACATTTAGCCGGTAATAAAGATCTTGACGAAATTGCCCTCTGGTTACTAATTCGGAGAGGTCTTTATTTGTGGCCGCAATAACCCTAACGTCCACCCTTCTTGGCGCAGTACTCCCTATTCTCAATACTTTCCGCTCCTGGAGTACTCTAAGCAATTTAACCTGAAATTCCAAGGGTAAATCCGCAACTTCGTCGAGAAACAGTGTACCGCCATGGGCAGCTTCCATAAGACCAGCTTTACCTTCCTTGTTTGCACCGGTAAAAGCTCCTTTTTCGTAACCGAAAAGCTCTGACTCCAATAATGTTTGCGGAATAGCACCGCAATTTATGGCAACAAAAGGTCCGCCTGATCTCTTACTCAGCTTGTGTATTGCCTTGGCTACAACCTCTTTCCCCACTCCCGACTCACCGGTAATCAGCACTGTGGTATCTACTTGCGCAACTTTCTGCACCAGTTTCATTAAGCCTTCCATCTTTGAGCTACCAATAACCATCATCCGTTCTTTTAACAGCTGCTCACAACGGACACGTGCCAATTCCTGCCGGTATTTTTCTACGACAGTTCGGGCTTTCTCTAGCTGTTTCTCTAATTCGGTTACTTCAGTAATATCCTTAGAGAAATTTACTACTCGTACGATTTTCCCCGTTTCGTCAAATACGGGGCTGGAGAACACAAACAGGCGCTTGCCTGGTTTTGTCTCCTGAAACAGTGTCACTGGAGACCTGTGTTCAAGGACACGTAAAGTGGCTGAAGGAAAAAATACCCGCTTTCGTTCTAATTCTCGCACATTTACGCCAACAAGCTCGGATTCACTATAACCGAAAAGCTCCTTGCTCGCCGAACTGACCATTAGCGTATCACCGTTACCATTGCTGACATATAAAACATCATAATTATGTTCTAAAAAAGTTGTTACGTCCACGTCTTCCGGCAGTTTTTTCAAACTATTTTGAAATTTGAAGTCCATTTTGTCCCCCCTTCCCGTTCCCGTTATTATTAACTAGTATTGTATGTACTGCGTCCCGGTTTGTCAACAGGCCAGGCCACATTTGTTCTAGATGGACCAGAGTTTCGTTCACAGAAGTTTAAGAAGTTGAAAAAGGTATTGAAAAAGGTGGGTATTCCTGAGGTATTATTGGTGTGGTACAACAACAAAAACGCCCCGAGGGAAGGACCCACCTAATTGGTAGTGCCTCCTATTTGTCACCACTTTAAGTGTAGCATAAGAACACCTCCCAATCACTATCCTGACCGGGAGGTTGTTTTTGTATGCAAAACAAATATTCTAAGGGAGGTAAGCTTGCTTACCGAGAATCCCAGGAGCCAAAATCTGTATCCCCCAGCACAATTCCTATAACACCCAAGACCTCTGCTCGGCCCAAGTTGCTCACTACGAACAAGAGACTCACCCTACATCCGGCAGGAATAAAAAATTCATTATTGTAAGGAAAATCCTTTCCCAAACAATATCCCCGCAATAATTATCCCGCCCAACATAAACTTCGTACGCGAGGTGCCAAGCCGCGTAGAGATAACAAATTTGTCATTTATACCCTCCCAGCATAAGATCCTTTTAACGCAAAGAAATTATATGTGAATAACAAAGAGCAATTAAACCGCACCAGAAATACGATTTGTCCTGCAAGTTGCCCTGCCCCCTTTTTCACCCTGCTATCCGTTCAATGCTCCTACGAGAGAAAGTAACCACCCCTAAACCTAGTTTATGTATAATTTCCTTTCCCCGCCTGATTCCCTGTCCCAGCTCTTTCAACCGGTGGGCATCTGACCCCAAGGTAAACAGTTTTACACCTTTATCTGCCGCCAGTTTAATTAAATCAATTGAAGGAAAGGACTGGTCTATTCCCTGCCGGAAACCAGAGGTGTTTACTTCTATCACCATTCCCCTCCGGGCTATAGCTTCTAACAGCTTTTCCGCTTGCGGCGGCACGGCACAAATTTCTTCTGCCGGATAATAGCGTAATCCGTGTCTTTTATATACATCCAAGTGAGCTACCGCATCGTAAAGTCCCGACTCTACCAGATCCCGTAAAATATCAAAATAATCGTCCCATAATTCCCAAACTTCTTTTCTTTCAAAGTAAGTAAAACATTCATTCCGAGAGGAAATGGCAATATGGTCCAGCGAATGCACTGCTCCCAATACAAAATCAAAAGGGTAGCTTTCTATAACCTGGCGAAGATCACTTTCCCGTTCCGGTATATGGTCCACTTCCAAGCCGACCTTGACTTTCAAGTGGTCTTTAAAACGGTGGGCTGCCCGACGTACAGCATCAAAATAAGGAGTCAGCCAGTCAGATGTTATCGGCACCAGCTTTCCTTCCACCCGGGCAAATCCGTCAATTTCCTGGCGGCAGGGATCACTCTCATAATGGGGAGTAAAACAAATTTCCTCAAATCCCATTTCTACCGCTTTCGCACAGTATTCCTCTACCGTTCCCTCTGCATCATAAGAAAAATCAGGATGTATGTGATAGTCGACCAGCATTACGACAGAAACTCCTTTCTTGGCATTAGCTTCTTATATAGACAGGGTTACTAAAAATCCAGGGACGCCAGGCAAATCTTCGCCACCCGAATACTTCTACCCGGTAGACCCCCGGTTTTTTACAGGTATAAATCACTTCCTGTGCCGTTTCTTCCCCTATAGCCTTTCCGTTCCACACAAGGCGAACTCTAGCTCGTAGTGGCAGTCTCACCCGTAAGGTAACTTTATCGCGCAAAGAAATTTCATCCCCCATGATCACCTGATCCGCGCCATTATCAGCTTCCAAACGGAAACCACGGGCCCAGTGATAAAAATCAAAAGCTATAAAACAATGTCCCGCTCGAAGACTGTCGTAAACAAGCTGCTTGTCTCGTTCCAAGTTTTTAGTCAATGCTTGGGGTACTAGCAAATGGGTGTTAACCGTTCGAAATAAAAATTCATAAGGAAAAACAGTTAGTTGGAAAGGTCCAATCCGGGGCTTAACCGCGTGGGCATCAGAAGTACCGATACCTACTACTTTACGCTTCTGACAAAGTTCATCCCAACGGGCCAAAACTTCCGGATAAGGACCGGTAATGGCCGCATTGGGATTGAACAACAGATAAGCACCTCGAAAAGGGGATGTAATACCGTCTCTCCACTGGGAACAATAGTTCCAGATAGCGAGACCAGTATAGTCTTTAACCCGCCAGTCCTGCCACACGTAAGCGTGCCCCTTGAAAAGGTAAGGACTTCCTTTCTCATAAGGGTGCGCTAGAAAACCAATACCCCCCTGCCGGTTAACGGCATCGATTACCTGTTGGGGCTCCTCGGTATTATTTGCCACTTCTTCGTAAACGCCGTAAGAGAGATAATGGTGGTAACGGTCATTGCTTTCCATCCCCACCAGTACTAGCACATCCCCGTACCAGCCTTCTTCACCGTTTTTCAGCCCCTCCAAAGTCTGGTGGTCGTTAATGCCTACCAGATCAATTCCCGCCTTCCGGGCCGCTTCAGCTATCTCGGGTATGGTGGCAGACCCATCGGAATAGCAAGAGTGGACATGAAGGTTGCCCACATATTCGTACACCGTTTTCTCCTCCTTTTTCCATCAGCGCCTGCGACCGCTCAGAACCACGACCATTATCACACCTGCCACTACCCCTAGCAATAACCAGATATTGTATGCTGCCAGTTTGAAAGCTCCGACGCTGGCAACGACCACCACCAATCCTGCCAAAACCATACCGCCTACAATGGCGGGAAAAGCGTAACGAAATCTTATACCTAAAAGAAAAGCCAACAGGCATCCTGTCCATACCCCTGTTCCGGGAGCCGGTATGCCAACGAACAGCAGAAGACCTAGCGATCCGTATTTTTGAATTTTTTCCCCTTTCTGTCGCGTGCGTTTAAAAAGAACCGCCAGTAATCTTTCAAAAAAACTGTACCTGCTGAGCCAGCGTGACCATGGCTCTAACAAACACAGCAAAGGAATTACTGGCACAAAATTTCCGGCCAGAGCCACCAGTAGGACGCTTAAGGGAGATAATCCCAAAGCTATTCCTATGGGGACGGCCAGACGCAATTCGGTTACCGGTAACATGGACAGGAAAAACACTTGCCAAAGAGGATGAACATCTTTTAACTGATAAATTAACCATTCAGCCATGAAGTAAAACTCGCCTCACTCGTCTCCCCTTAACTGCCGTGCTACTTCTGCGTTTAGCTGGTAAATTTTTTCCGCCATTTCAGGTGTTAAAGTTCCGGTACCACAGGCGGGGGTAATGAGGGTTTGCCGCGTGAGAATCTCAGGCGAAATCCCGCGCTGGGTTAACATTTCCTTTTGCTTTTTCCATAATTCAACTAAATCAGAAGCTTTTTTTTCCAAAACAACCTCAGAAGTAGGAACTATTCCCCAGGCTAGAACGCCTCCGTTTTCCATAAATTGTTTGATTTGCTGGCTGTAAGCCACAATCGAATCAAAGTAATTGTAAGCGTCAAAGCTTATAACTTCGAATCCGGCTTCTATGAACAGGGACCAGTCAATACCCGTGCAGGAATGGGCTCCCGGAATCGCACCGGCTGCCCGGATAGCTTCTACTATAGGCGCTAAAACTTCCTTTACCCCATCCCGGGTAACGGTTATGAAACTGGACGACCCATAAGCATAAACCCCCGGGTCATCTACAAATATAAACACCGGCAACCGGAAGGCCTTCAGTTTTTCCGCCTGCCAGCGAGCCTGGACCGCTAAAGCCCTCGCTACCATATCCCTGAGCTGCGGGTCATAATAGGCCGGCTTGCCCTTCTGGTCTTGTAAGTTAAGAGCCACCGTGAGGGGACCGGCTATCTGGCCTTTAAGAAACTTGGCCCGCCCCGTACCTTTTTGTCCCAATCTTTCTATAAACGCGTAAAAACCTTCCGCTGCATAACGGGGAGTAGCAAAACGTTCCAGGGCCTCTTTTTCTCCTTCATCCGCCGCCAGGTACAGAGTATAAAATTCTGTCAGGCGGTCGGCCCAATCCGGCTGTGAACTGTCAAAATGGGGCTGCCGTTCACCGGTTTCCACAATTAACCCCATCTCTACCAACGGATACAAGTATTGAAAAACAAAATGCTCTTGTTTTCCCCGTTTGGGAAGTTGAGGCCAGTGAGGAATTTCGGGAAGTTTCTCCTCTATCAGCTGCAAGGCCGATGAGGTCTCACGGTACGGTAAACTCCCGATGGCAGTGGCTAAAAAAGGGGGAGAAAATTGCATAACCTCATCTCCTTACTACTATTATTATTTATTGTCGTGCCTCTACAAATCTTACTTCAATTACTTTCTTCATTCAACCCCTGCCGTCTTAAAAAATCTACAGCTATCTGGGCCAGTATAGCCGCACCTACCGGCAATGCTTCCTCCGCAATATCGAATTGCGGATGATGCCACGGGTAGTTCGGGCCTTCTTTTTTAGCAACTCCTAAGTGGAAGAAAGCTCCAGGCACGCGCTGGACGTAATATGCAAAATCTTCTCCGCCCATGGAAGGCTGCTTAATGGGAAAACATCTTTTACTGCCCACTATTTTTGCGGCAGCCCGGCGTACCAGTTCTACCATCTGAGAATGGTTAACCACCGGGGGGAATCCTCTTTCGTACTCAAAGGAACACTCGGCTCCAAAAGCGGAGCTCACTCCCTTGATCATCTTTTCCATCAGCTCAGGTATTCTTTCCCGCAAGCTTGGGTCAAGGGTGCGCACCGTTCCACTAAGTTTGACTTCCCCGGCAATAATGTTGCTCTTAGTTCCCCCGTGTATGGTACCGATAGACAATACCACCGGTTTCACCGGATCCACATACCGGCTGGGAATAGTCTGGAGAGCCTGAATAACATGAGCTGCCACTACTATGGAATCCACTGTATGATGAGGAGTTGCCCCGTGGCCTCCTTTGCCTTTAATAACCAGCTTAAACATGTCAGCAGCGGCCATTACCGTTCCTTCTTTTAAACCAATAGTCCCTGCAGGCATTAATGGGTTGACGTGCAGGCCAAAAATACCTCCAACCTTAGGCTTATCTAAAACCCCTTCCTGAATCATCCCTTGGGCGCCACCCGGCGGAGATTCCTCACAAGGCTGAAAAATAAATTTAACTCTACCGGGCAAGCGGTCCCGCACTTGGCTCAGCAACATCGCCGCTCCCAATAACATGGCCGTATGGGCATCGTGACCGCAGGCATGCATGACTCCCTGGTTACGAGAAGCAAACGGTAGTCCCGTTTTTTCTTCTAGCGGTAGAGCGTCCATATCCGCCCGCAGAGCAACAACTCTACCGTCTTCCTGTCCCTTCAAAAGGCCTACTACACCTGTTTTGGCTATACCTTCAGTAACTTCGATATTAAGTTCTCTCAAGGTTTCCGCTACTAGCCGGGCCGTCCTGTGCTCTTCGAAGCCCAATTCCGGGTTCTGGTGTATCTGTCGCCGCAGCCTTACCAGCTCCGGCAACAACTCCCGGGCCATACCGAGAAACTGGGGAAATCCGCTCATATTCCTTATCCTTTCCAGCACATAATAATTTAAAAGGTCTAATTTAGTTTCATTCAACAGCGTGGCTTCAAGTCCTGCAACTTCACGACAGTTTTATTGCGCTTTAGGCAAGGCATACTCCGTGACGACAGCCCTAATCAAGGCTTCCTTGCCTGAATTCCCTTTCTTAGTTACCTTTCTTGACATGGAAGTAGATACCCGTTAAATTGAAACCAAAAACAATGCTTAAATCTTAGAGAAAGGTTGTAAAGCATCATGAAACCTGCTTACTTGAATTTAAGCCAGAAAGAATTAAAGGCCCGTAAAGAAGAAGCCTACCGGCGCCTGGAAAAGTGTAATATCTGCCCTCACGAGTGCCAGGTTGATCGTATTCAGGATGAAAAAGGAGTATGCCGGGCAGGTTCTCAGGTTGCTATTGCCAGCTACGGCCCTCACTTTGGTGAAGAGGAACCTTTGGTCGGCCGATACGGTTCCGGCACCATCTTCTTCACTTACTGCAATTTAAAATGCGTCTACTGCCAGAACTACGAAATAAGCTGTGGCACAGAAGGTAAAGAAATAAGTATAGAGGAATTGGCCGACATCATGACTGATCTACAGGAAATGAAATGCCACAATATCAATCTGGTTACTCCTACCCATTATGTACCGCAAATCCTAGCCGCATTGGAAAAAGCCGTCCAGAAGGGATTGAAGATCCCTTTAGTCTATAATTGTGGCGGCTACGAATCCCTGGCAACCCTTAAACTCTTGGACGGAATTATCGATATCTACATGCCGGATATGAAATATAGCTCTGAAGAAGTGGCTAGAAAATACTCTGGAATACGCAATTACCCGGAAACGGTAAAAAAAGCAGTGAAAGAAATGTATCGACAGGTGGGGGACCTGCAGGTAGACGAACATGGTGTGGCCTTACGCGGTCTGATCATCCGCCACCTGGTTTTACCTGAACGGTTGGCCGGTACAACTGAAATAATGCGCTTTATTGCCCAGGAAATTTCCCCTACTGCTTTTGTAAACATTATGGAACAGTACTACCCGGCTTACAGGGCCAAAGATTTTCCTCCTCTAAACCGGCGGATCTCTCCCCAAGAATATCTGGAAGCACTCGAAGAAGCCCGCCGAGCCGGTTTGAAAATCAAATAATTATTTCGACGATGTATACCCCATCTTTTGCAACAGATAAATAATTTTACTGGAAGCCTCCATACAGGAAGTCCAATGATAAGCTTCCTCTAAACTTTCGCCGATGGCAAAAGACCCGTGAGCGTGCACCAGTGCTATTTTATATTCCTTTAAGAAACCTGGCAGTTTTTCCGCTACCTCCGGCGAGCCTATGCTTTCTTTAACCGTCACTACCGGAACTTTCCCTAAAAGATACGCTCCTTCTGCATCCACGGGAACAATTTCTTTCCTGGTCATTGAAAGCACAATAGAATAAGGCGGGTGAGCATGTAACACCGCCTGAGCAGAAGTGACACGATAGATGGCCCGGTGTACTTCGAGCTCTCTGGAAGCCAGTGCTGTTCCCTCGTCATCTTGTTCTAGTCCCGTCTCTACGATATCCTCCTCCCGCAAGCACCCCAGCATTGATCCTCGCCGGGTTATGAAGATGCGGTCGCCGATTCGAATACTCATGTTTCCTCCATGGGAAGTAATTAAACCGCTAAGAAAAAGATGATGACCTATTTTTATAAATTCCTCGCGCATGCTTTACACCTCTCCCCGCAGCCCCAGATCCATAGCCAATTTAGCCGCACCGATTAACCCTGCAGCGTTCCCCAGCCGGGCAGGGATTATACGAACCGGTCTGTCTTCCGGAACGAGAATTCTTTCTTTCACTCCCCGGCGCAAGCGCTCAAACAAAATACCCCCGGCCTGGGCCACACCGCCGCCTACCACAATTAGTGGTATGTCCAACAAGTTAACTACATTGGCCAAGGCAATGGCCAGATAATCCGCCATTTCAGCTACCACCTGCCGGCTGAGCTTATCTCCCCGCAAGGCGGCATCAAAAACGTCGCGAGCATGGAAATCTTTCTTATGTCCCAAAATACTGTCCCCGCCGGCTTCTATAGCTTCCTTCATCCTTCGTACTATCGCTGTCGCCGAGGTGAGGGTTTCCAGGCACCCCCGGTTACCGCAGCCGCACAGATACCCTTCCCTGTCTAAAATCATATGCCCAAGTTCCGCCCCCGCCCCGGTACTGCCTCGGTACAGTTCTCCGTTTAAAATGAGCCCGGATCCGATTCCGGTACCGATAGTAACCATCAAAAAATTACTCTCTCCATTTCCTGCCCCCACCCAGTATTCTCCGACCGCAGCCAGATTGGCATCGTTGTCAATTAAGACGGGCAGGCCGAGATGCTCCTTCAGCCGTTCTCGCAAAGGCTGCCGGTACCACCCGAGGTTAGGCGCGTTTAACACCATGGATCGTTCCAGGTTCACTATACCGGGCACTCCAATTCCCGCACCCCCGACTTCCTCCATTTCTAAGCCGCATTCCTCGATAAGTCTTCCTGCCAACCGGGCCACCCGCTTGAGAACCGCTTCCATCCCTTCTTCTCTTCCCGTAGGAATTTTAGCCTGACGGACAACCTTTCCCTGGGTATCCACTACTCCCGCTTTAATATTAGTACCACCTATATCAATTCCCAAAAACCATCTCTTTTGACCGGCCATAATTTTCTCCACCTTTCCCACAAAGAACCACCAGCAAACCCGTTTCTATTTTTTGTCGTTATTGATTGGTTTATGTTGCCCGGCCCGGGATTCTAACCAGGCGACCAACTCTTCCTGCCGGTCTACTACCAACCACGGATCATGTTTGACCAAAACTTCTCGCGGAGCCATACCCCAAGAAACCCCTATCGTCTTAACTCCGGCCCTTTGCCCGGCTACCAGATCGTAAGGACTATCACCTACGTAAACTGTGTGCTCGGGAAGTGCCTCCAGTATTTTTAGCGCCCTTTCTACCGGCTCCGGTTCCGGCTTATGTTTACTCACATCATCGGCTGTCACTATCACCGACATATACCGTTCCAAGCCTGTAAACCCAACGGTTTTTTCCGTACCCTTTCGGCCTTTAGAAGTGACTATTCCCAGCCGGAAACCTAAATTATGCAACTTTTGTAACATTTGTTCAGTTCCGGGATAAAGTTTAATCCACCGGTCGTGTTCCCGGCTATAATATTGCCGGTAAAGATTATAAAATTCCTCTTCCCGATCCCCTGCCAACATTTTAGCAATCCGGCGTAAAGGGAGGCCGGTAAGTTTCATTACCTGTGTATTATCCCAGGGTATCCCCATCTCTCTGAAAACCTGCCGGTAGGTATGTTCAATAAGGGGAAGGGAATCCGTTAGAGTTCCGTCGAGATCAAAGAGGACTGTAGTTATCCTCAATCCTATACCCTCCCTCCGCGGTGGCCCGTTGCTTAAATTATAACATTATATGTTCTTGAATTTTATTAATTTTTACCCCGTATACCGGCTAGAGTTATAATTTTTTCTCCATAGGGTATGATATAAAAAAAAGAGGAAGGATTTGAGAAAATGGGAAATACGATTAAACTTCTTTACTGCAACTTCTGTCAAAAGCCAGTTGGCCAAAAAGCGGTGAAAAATTTCGGATGGTTCAATTTACCCCTCTGTCCGAAATGTTACGCCAGGTTTCTGGCCACCGCCCGAGGGAGATGATATTAACGGGCAATCCTGGGCCTCATTGCCGGGTTAAACCATACTTATAGCTTTGTTGGGGCAAAGTAAAACACATTTCTTACAACCCCGACAGTCATTAGTAACAATTTTAACCCCGTCCTCGTCCACTATAGCCTGGGCCGGACAGTGCAACATGGGGGGACAGGTAGGACTCCGGTCGCACTTTTCCGGATCTATTATTGCTCTCTTAACGCCAGGCATAAGTCCACCTCCTGCAGAGAATAGTTTTCCATCTTGACGTATGTTAGTTGCCGGCAGCCGTCCAGTGAGTGTTCCCTTCTTTCCCGGAAACGGCGTGAACCAGCGAAGGGAACAGGCTTAAGTCCGTGTGAGGCAAGAACGAAGCCGAAACGAATTCTTCCATAAAGTCTGTGCCTACCGACAGTTCCAGGTAGGTCATCTTTTTCGCGAGTTCATGGGCCTCCTGCCATGCCTCCTGCGAAATTAAAGAAAGATAGGCCCCTTTTACAGCACTATTGCCTATAAATTCATATCTTTCCTCGGGAAGGTCCGGAAGTAAGCCGATTTCTACTGCGTCAGCAATATTTAAATAATTTCCAAAACCACCAGCTATGATTACCTTCTGCACCTGATCCATTTCCAGTTGTACAGCCTTTAACAGACTGCGAATTCCGGCAAAAACCGCTGCTTTAGCCCTCAAAATGTTTTTAATGTCGCTTTGGGTTATTACGATATCCTCTCCATTTCCGCTTTCGCGTGACCAGACTAGAACAAACTCCCATTCCCCATCTTTTTCCCGTAACCTCGGGGTAGAAAGATCCCGTTCAAAGTTACCGGACCGATCAATAATCCCGTAGCGGCGAAGTTTGGCCAGGGTATCTATCAACCCGGAACCACAAATGCCTACCGGTTTTCCGTCCCCAACCGTAATCACCTTTACTTCAAATGTTTCAGGTTCTATTTCTAACCGCTCGATAGCTCCCGGCATGGCCCTCATCCCCCAAGTAATGCCGCCTCCTTCAAAAGCAGGACCGGCAGAACAAGCGCAGGATACGAGCCAATCCTTGTTGCCCAGGACCATTTCTCCGTTGGTTCCAATATCAACGAACAATGCAATTTCCTCTGAGTCTGCTATACCACTGACTAGAACCCCGGCTACGATATCTCCTCCCACATAACTTGCCACCGCCGGAAAATTGAGAACCCAACCTTCCGGATTAATTTTCAGTCCCACTTGGCTGACCTTGACCGGAGGTATACGGGAAAAAGCGGGAATATACGGTTCGAGACGAATGTATTTAGGCAGAATGCCCATAAAAAGATGCGTCATAGTAGTATTTCCAGCGCATACCGCCAGGTGTACGTCTTCCCTTGGCACACCGTTCCGTTTCAGCAAGTCTTCGGTGAGTTCATTTATGGTTTGCACCACGGATTCTCGAAGTTCCTCCAGCCCCTCTTTCTCCTCTGATGCATAAATTATGCGACTTATAACATCATCGCCAAACTGGGCCTGTCGGTTGTAAGTCCCGTTTCGGTCAACTATCTGCCCGGTTTCTAGATTAACCAAATGGACAACCACGGTCGTTGTCCCGATGTCAACCGCCAACCCGTAGGGCGTGACCGCCTTTCCGGTAGGAACCACTTTTACAATCTCTCTTCGTCCCGGAACTTCAACCAAGGTTACCTGAACCTTCCACTGACCAGTTCTCAGAATTTCAGGCAATTCTCTCAGAACGGCAAGACTGATGTCCCAATCTCTTTTACCTGTTTTTTGATAAACAGCAGCCTCTAGGCGGGTCAAATCGCTTGAGTTTTCCGTCAGGGTAGGAGAAGAAAGCTCGAGTTGCACCTGGTAGCAGAGGGGGAACCCTTCCGGGCCTCTCTGCCTTCGTTCGGTCAGAACAGCCTGCTTGTAGTCCACTAAAACTTGATGATCCCGCAATTGCGCTTCCGGTGGGATTTCCACCTCCAAATTTCCTTGGACATACGTCTGACAAGCTAATACATAACCTTCCTTTTTTAGTCGAGCCGGAAGGTTTCCAAAGGATTCAATATTTGCTTCACCTTGCTTTACCTTTACGGCACATTTACCACAGGTACCGTTACCTCCGCAATTACTTTTCAACGCAATTCCTGCCCGGGCAGCAGCTTTTAACAAAGAGGTGCCTGTCGGCACGCGTACTGAACGTTGGTCTGGATAGAAAATTACTTCGTGCGTGCTCAATTTCGTCATTCCTCCCCAGTAAAGTTTATTATAACTAGTTCATCTGTCTTAGAAATACATCTACTACCTCCGGATCAAACTGGCTGCCGATGTTTCTTTTCATCTCCGCTAAAGCCTCCCTTGAGCTCAGCGCTTTCCGGTAAACCCGGTCCGAGGTCATGGCATCATAAGCGTCCGCCACCGCCACGATCCTGGCAAAAAGAGGAATTTCCTCTCCCTTGAGACCATCGGGGTACCCTGTTCCGTCGTATCGTTCATGGTGATGCTTTACGGCCCCTATTATCGGCTTAAATAATTTTATCGGTTGCAATATTTTGGCACCCACAACCGGGTGCTGCTGGATCTCCCTAAATTCCTTCTCGCTAAGCTTGCCCGGCTTCCTAAGAATTTGCTCGCTCACTCCAATCTTGCCTATATCATGAAGCATCCCGGCATAACGAAGAGCCTCCTGTTCCCATTCGGGAAGCCTCATTCCTTGCCCGATTAAGACACTGTATCTGGAAACCTGATTCGAATGGCCGGAAGTGTAGACATCTTTGGCCTCAATAGCTCTTACGGCACTCTCCAGAATGCTCCAGGAAAGATTGCTTATTTGAAACTCGGTATGGTATCTTTCAAGTAAAGCCGCAAATTCCTGTAACAATACTCGAATCAACATGGTTTGCTGTGGTGAACAAACTTGCTCTCCCAGAACAAACAGGAAGCCGAAACATTTCCCCTCGCGGTCGTTTACCGGAAAAAGCAACCCCATTTCACCCGATGAACCTTCTCCCAGTCCTGGTTCATTTAAATTAATTACTTCCGGAGCATCAGAGGCATCCATGTTGGTACACTTTTGATGAAGCCACTCGACAAGCTCAGGCATCAAGCGCTTAACCCGTCCTTGGGCCGACTGAAAATGTAGCTTGTCAGAAATCTTTACGGACAACAGATAGTGCAGAGAAGGCATAACTCCCCTGAGACGCCTATTCAGCTTATCTACGGCGGATAGCTTCAAATACTCCTCCATAGGCAAGATCCTTTTTCCGTGAAACCTAATTTCGGGTTAAACTTTTCTTAAGTTCCTCCAATCTCTCCTCTAACTCCTCCAACTGCCGGAACATAGCCGGCTTTAAAGAATGAGCAGGAAAACGTCTTTTGAGGTCATCAATTTCCTGCTCCAAACGACGGATTTCCGCTTCTTTGTCCATCCAAACCCACTCCCTTCACTTGTTTCCATATTTAACAACATACCCCTATAGGGTATATTTAAATTTTACTATCATTTTATTTCGCTGTCAATAACCTCCAAACATCTTTTACGACTGTACAAAATAAAAAAACCTCCCCGGTGAGGAGGCGATAAATTTTAACTTTGCTGCTTCAAGCACGGAATACAAATCACCTTACTTTCTCGCAGCCGGGCCCGCGGCTCCATTACTCCTTCACCGCAAACGGAACACTGAACCGTAGGGTAAATACGGGCCGGTTGAGGTAATCTTTCCTCTACCCAAGAAATGTTAAACAGTTGTTCTTCCGGCGCTTCCAAGATATACTCTATCCGGGCTTCCCGACTACCGCCCCGCAACGCTCCGTACCGCAAAGCTACGCGCAGGGCTTGTTCACCGTTACGATTACCTATTATAAAAACTTGTTTGCCAAAATCCCGAAAAAGAAGGTTCCCCTTGCCAAAACTACACCCTAGTATAACCTGGATGGCATCCACACTGCAGGAATTGTTTTCCACTATAGCCACCAATTCCTCGTCGCTAGACCGCTTCACCCCTAACTTTTCTAACGCGAGCATACTGGCCCGATATCCGATAGCCAATCCAGGACAGGCATGACCATGAAACGAAATCGCTTTATCCCAGTTGGCATTCTTTATCTCCAAAGGCAAGACCCCCTTATCAATTTATAGATTGGATTATATATACTTCTTTAATTCATCCTGGAGGACGTCTTCGTATAATTCTTCTTCCGGCAACGTTACACCGTTGTTACCGGCAGGAGAGAGGGCGGCTTTTCGGTTTTTGAGGACAACCAACAAAAGCAGGGTACCTAAAATCAAAATGACCACCGGAGTCAACCAAGCGGTAAGGAAAAAACCTTCTTTGGGAGGTGCCGCCAGAATTTGTGTACCGTAAAGATTAACATAGTGGGCAATGATTTCATCTTTACTCATGCCTTGTTCTACCATACGGCATATTTCTTCCCTCATTTCGCGGGCGGAACTAGCCGGGCAGGTATCCAAAGTCATACCGCAAAAGTCGGGAGCCATAAAACAACTTATTATGTCTTCGCATTCCTCCTGGGCTAAAGCTACCCATGGCGTATTGATCCAGAAAATAACCAGAATAGCGGTCAATAATAACCCTTGAACCAAATTGCGCATGCTAACCCTCCTCGTTTATCGTTTGTCGGTAATCTATCCGTTCAATTTTTTGAGCTTTAATTACTACAAATTGCTTACAGTGCCGGCATTTGATTATAATAGAGTCATTGCTGAGCTGACTCACAATTTTACCGCACAGGCAACGTATGTAGGACTCCGGATAAGATCTTGATAATTCTTTTTTTACTAAATTGGGCACCATAATTCCTCCCTAATAACAAAAGTTTTTTTATCGCGTTAAAAGAATCCGATTTAATTCAATATAATCATTTATTTTTCTTCAAATATTTTTTTGAACTCTTCCCCAAAAAACGCTTTGGTTATTCTCCTTCCCCTACGCAACGTTCTTTCTCCTGACAAAGTTCACAGGTAGAACAGAAATCTGCTTTATCTTCTATCGTAATACAATAAGTACCCTCATGCTTCCAACAAGGCCGTGCATGACTGTTAGGCTGAGCAGTGTTCCTCTTTTTTCCTCCTTGGCAATTCTTATGCCACCAGCACGGATAAAGTTCTACTACCTGCTTAACCCCTGCCAGATTCAATCCTTTGTCCTCAATAAGGCTATAAATGAATTTTAACCGTTTCAAGTCATTGTTGGAGTAAAAACGCTGTCGGTTTTGCCTCTCCGGCTTGATTAAACCATGGCGTTCCCAAACCCGCAAAGTTTCCGGGTGAACATCCAGTAACCGGGAAACAACGCCAATGGTATAAAGAGGACGATCCTCGTCATGGATAATCATAATCTTTCACCCTCTAACCTCATAGCTTATGTATCAAGTATAACTCCTCAGGATACATTTGTAAATATATTCAAAAACTTTTTTGATAATTTTTCATACAAATAATTAATTCTGCATTATCCATTTGATTCCTGCCGTAAAATGTTAGGTCCATGTTTCCAAAAAAAACCGACCCATAGGCCGGTCTTGGAATATATGAGCAGGTTCAGGCAGGACGGCGACCAAAAATTTGCTCCTTCATGAGCTCCATCATCTTAGGCTTGATCACCGGAATTAATTTGGGTAACGCCGCCGGCAAAAGGGCTTTCATGATCTCCGGCAACATCTTGGGCATGAGTTGCTTCATGGAGTCGGGCATTCCCGGAATCTTGCGTTCCATTAGCTTCTGGACCTCCGGAAGCATCTTCGGGAGCATTTTATTCATAAGCTGAGGCATCATCATAGGCATTATCGAATCCATCATCGCTATCATGGCATGTTTTCCCGGGGAGGGAATCTTTTTCATGATCTCCATACCCTTATCCATTGGGCTCGGCATCATATCAAACATCCCCGGCATCAGCTCATGCATCATCTCAACCATGCCTTCAAAACTCATGGCCTTAATGGCGGCATCAAATACCTCCCACCGCGCGTGTACAAGTTCGGTAGGATCCTCCGACTCGTAACCTAGAGCCTTGGCCACCACGGCGGCAAAATCTATAACAGGAATATCCACGCCGGATGCCTTCCCGCCTACACGCAACTGAAATTCACAACAGGGACATGTAGTGACGACCGCCTGAGCGTCTACTTCTACAGCTTCCGTGAGCCGCTGTTTGGCCAAGGTATTGGAAATATCCGGGTAGCTGATCCGGGTTAAAACGCTGCCGCAGCAACGCCCCTTATCACGGTTGGAAGCCATTTCTACCAACTCAACGCCCGGAATCGCCTTTAAAACCTCCCGCGGAGCTTCGTATATGCCGCCATGTCTTCCAATGTGGCAGGGATCGTGCCAGGTCAGTCTAGTTTCCGGTAAACCTTGGAACTGTAACTTGCCTTCCCTAACCAGTTGGGCTGCCACTTCCGTTATATGCTTTATCTCAACATCCCATTCGATACCCAATTCTTTAGTCCAGTGGGCGTAATAGTGTTCGAAAGCAACCCAGCAACCGGGACAAGAAATAACTAGGGTTTTAATGCCACGCTTTTTGATCTCGTTTACGTTATGACGAAGAGCTTTTTCAAAGATATCCCACTTTCCTGCGACCAGGAAGGGAACACCACAACAGGCCTCGTCCTTACCCAAGTAGGTGAATTCCAAACCGCCCTCTTTGAGAATATGCACCGCATTCTGAGCAATATCCCTTTCCACAAAGGAGGCAGTACATCCCGCCCAGTAACCGATTTCACTCCGTTCGGCAATCTTTACATCTTCCGGAACCCATGCATCGCGGTTCTCGCGAAGACTGGCCCAAATGTTAAGCTCAGAGTTGAACGACGCACCCATCATTTCGAAGGCCGGGAAGGTCTGATAACCCTGCTCTTTGATCAGAAAACCACGAATTTCATCCCACATTTCCTGGATGGGGATATTTACCTGACATACATCGTTGCAACGCTTGCAGGTGGTGCACATCAGGAAAACGTCCACCATCTCCTGGGTAATTTTCGCCCGACCTTCAACATACTCTCGCAAAAGATACCATTTCCCTCTGGGTGAAGAACTCTCCCACTCGCGGGCACCGTAGAGGGTACAAACGTTTCGACAGTAACCACACTGAGCACAGGCGTATGCCTCGTAGGCCAAATTCTTGGGCAGCTTGCCACGCGCGGGGTCCTTACTCTCTCCGGAGCCGTCGCCGGCCAGTTTTTCCGCCACGCCCATCAGCGGCCGGCCGATACGGGCGGCTTTCATAGCCATACTGAGCGCGGTGCTGCCGGAAGGAAGAATCTTGCCCGGGTTTAACAGGCCCGCCGGGTCCACCTCCTGCTTGAAACTACGAATTCTTTCTACCCGGCTGCGCCCCAAGGCCTCCTCAACTTCGTTGGTGAAGAAGAGACCTACCGTATAAGGCCGGCCGCCGTGCTTCTTCGCAATATCAGCAACCATCAAAGATTTACCGTAGCCGATTGTATATGCCAGTCCACGCTGATTGCCAACTAGAAAGCCAAGGAGAGCAACATCCTTGCCGGAGATAAGAGTTCCTTCAATCGCGATACCTTGTACTTGTGACCCAATTTCCCTAAGAGCAGCGTTAACCCGCGCTAGCGGTACCACGGCTTCACTGGGTATCAGCGAAGGCCCCAGCCTTTTTAGCCGCATGGGGTAAAACCGTTCCTCCCACTCGTGTGCCGCCATTTCTTCACTCAATACGGTTCCCCCATTAGCCTCAATGGTATTTAATAATTGGCTGTGGACTCTTTCCTGCCGCTTCTTTGGATAGACGAAGAGCGCCATAGGTAAGTCTTGTGGCAAAAGGCACTTTTGGGCAGCTTCCTCCCGTTTCCGCACAAACTCGGGGGTGCTGAACACCACATGCCATAAGGGCAACCCTTTCCCGCTCACCTCCATAAGGCAACGGTGCAACTCCTCGGGGCCGGGAAACGAAGCCAGTACAGGGATATCTTCGTCGGCTTCGCGTACCGCCAAAGTGACCCCTGTTAGAAACCCGGTGATACCCTCGGTACCAGTTACCAATTCCAGCTCATCGCCTGTAAACTGCCGCACATCACCGGAAGGGAGCACCGTTTCTACAGCAAGGACGTTTTCGGTTATATAACCGTACTCGTAGCTGCCAATGCCAGCGCCTCCTTCTGCTACCCAACCGGCAACCGTACTACCCGGAGCGCTGGTGGGATACAACCTCAGGGCAAGCCCCTCAGCCCGCAAAGCTTCCTCCAGGTCCAACCAGTTAACTCCGGGATCTACAGTTACGGTCATCGCTTTGGCATCAATTTCGATCCGGTTCCGAAAACGCGAAAAGTCTACAATGATTCCCCCTTTGGCAGGCACCGCGCCACCGTAACCGCTAGTCCCGGCACCCCGCGGCACCAGCGGAATCTGGTAGTTACGGGCCAACTCGGTCAGAAAAACGACCTCTTCCCGATTGACCGGCTGTACTACAGCATCAGGCATGGTTCGAAACATCTTTCGCACTGCTTCAGGCAAAACAGCCACATCATGAGAGTAGAGAAGCCTCTCAGTCGGATCAAATGTAACCCGTTCACCGAAGCGTTCTTTAATTTCGCTTTTCCATGGCATCGGCCTTCCTCCTTTTACAGGCTCTTATTTGTGCCATGTTGCACAAATTAATCTATTTCTATTATACTAATTTAAATATTCGCTGTCAATAAAAAATAAAAACTCCAATGCTAGCAAACATTGGAGTTCATTGCTGTAAATTTGTACCTGTTTTGCTCACTGTTTGGCCTTTAACTCTGCCTGCGCCTGCTTTATAAGTTCTTCAAAATCCTTCCTAACGTCAGGGCTTGGATTAAGCGCCAAAACAGCTTCCCACTGGGCAATAGCTCCCTCGTAATCGCCTCTGGCTTGAGCCAGGAAAACACCGTAATTTCGCCGGGCGTTAATAAAATTAGGGTCTTGTTCGATAGCCTTCTTAAAGTGTTCCTCGGCTAGATCGTACTGGTTGCTGTAAAACGCCGCCGTAGCCAGGTCCACTCTCACATTTATGTTTTCCGGATCAATAGATATGGCCTTCTGGTACGCTTCCGTGGCTTTGGCAAAATGCTCAAACGCTTTTTCCGGTTGATTCAGTTCCCCCGCATAAATTACTCCTAAGTCATAATGATCATTTCCTAAGTCAACAAGCACTTCCAAATTATCCGGATTGGCCTTTAATACCTGTTCATACTGCCTAATATTGGTTAAAAGTTTCTGCACCACATCATTTTCCCGGCTCCCGGTAACCGGAGGATTAGTATTTACCGGCCTTGGAGCCCGGTTAACCCGTATTTGGGGTACAGACCAAATGGTAAAAGAACCTACAAGACCTACCGAAAGGGCAACCACCAGGATAATAAAAGGCACCTTAGCTGCTCGTTTGTTGCGCCTAAACAATTTCATCATAGCCCGCACTCTCCTTCCAGGCCCAAAGCATGTTAACCAGTTCACAAAATAATCATAGTATATGGCTGGTGCCTTGTCAACCAGTATAAAAATTGAATAAGCGGCCTTCTTTCTCAGGAAAGCCGCTCCAACTGGAAAGCCAACTGCTTTCCTTTATCTTACCCTCACCCGAAAGGACTACCGGAAGGGGCATTACAAGCGCCGCCACTCCCGCCGGTCAGGAGGGTAAAACTGGTAAATAACTGCTTTACCGAAGAACTTCCACAAACAGGACATTTTACTTTATCTTTTTCCCTCCAGGAAACACGTACCGTAAAATCATGCCCGCATTTCTCACACCGGAAATCATAAGAAGGCACCTTCTTTTCACCTCCCTAGCAAAGACAAACTTTAACTCACTTTAATTCCTAAATATTTTAGCCGTTGTAACCACTGTTGATAACCAGGATCCTTTTTATTTTTCTTCAAAACAGCTTTTGATTTGTTAGGGCTCTTGGCCTGGGAAAATGACAAGCAGTATCACTCCCACCTAAAAGCAAATATTTGTACCCCCAGGGGGTTTATTATCATTATACTACCATTTTCTTTCGCTGTCAATATTTCCTCTTATTTTATGCCCATAACCAAAATTTGTGCGGGCTCGGGTCAGAAATTCTTTTCAAAATAAGAAGCCGGAGGCGTTCTCATACCTCCGGTCCAACAAGTAATCTTCTAAGTAAAGTTCTACGCACGGTTGGGAGCGTCACCCAAAGCAATGCCGGCTATTATCATTTTCTGGATATTGGATGTTCCCTCCACTATTTGCAGGGACTTCGCATCCCTCAGATATCTTTCCACCGGATATTCGGTAGAGTAACCGTAGGAACCGAAAATTTTCATAGCTTCGTTGGCCGCATGAACTGCCGCTTCACTGGCATAGTACTTGGCTATGGAGGTCTCCAGTTGGTTGGGCAGGCCCTGGTCTTTTAGCCAGGCGGCGTGATATACCAAGTATTTAGCCGCTTCATGCTCGGCCACCATTTCAGCAATGGAGGCCTGAACCATTTGGAAAGAGCCTATTTTGCGCCCGAACTGCATCCGTTCGTTCGCGTATTTGATAGAGGCTTCCACACAGGCGGCGCTGATACCCAGGGCTCCGGCAGCACATCCCAGCCGAGTGTTGTTCAACTGCCACATACATATTTTAAAACCTTCTCCTACTTGTCCCAGCACTGCATCCTTGGGTATTTTCGCTTTATCAAAGATGATCTCCCCTGTAGGGGCACAGTGCAATCCCATCTTGGTTTCAATGGCGTTGGTGATAACTCCTTCCGTCTCTTTAAGGTTGACTATGAAGCAGGTCATGCCTTTGTATTTTTTGCTTTTGTCCGTATAGGCGTACACCAGCCCTACATCCCCTACCGGGGCGTTGGATATCCACATTTTTTGCCCGTTAAGCTCCCAGTGGTCCCCACGGTCAACCGCAGTGGTGCTCATACTGGCTACATCGGAGCCCGTGTTGGGTTCGGTAATGGCAAAAAAACCGAGAGATTCGCCGCTTACCCATTTGGGGATATATTTTCTTTTCTGTTCTTCTGTCCCAAAACGGTTAACGGTAACTGCCGGTCCTAAGTTCTGCATGTTAAAGGGTAGCCTCCAGGAGGCACTTACTTTTGCTATCTGTTCGGCGATTAATACGGATTCTAAAAATCCCATTCCGTTGCCACCATATTCTTCATCTACCGCACAGCCAAAAAACCCCAGTTCTCCCATTTTTCTGACCAGTTCGGGACGAAAACGGTGGTTCTTTTCATCTTCTTCGAGGGTGGGAAGAATCTCTTTTTCGGCAAACTTCCTGGCCATTTCCTGTAACATGCGCTGTTCTTCCGTTAAGGCAAAATTCATCTTAGTATATACCTCCTTTGTTTGTTGGCTCTGGCTTTTATCTGCCTTTAAAAACAGGCTTCCGCTTTTCTTTTAATGCCAGTACTCCTTCCCGATGATCCTGCATCTCGGTGACAATAGCCATTTGAGAAGAAATTAAGTCCAAGGCCGCCCTTAAGTCCATTTTCAGTCCCTGGTAAACGGCCCGTTTGATCATTTGGACGCAAATCGGGGGAGCATCGGCAATTTTCTGCGCCAGTTCCATGGTCGCCTGTTCCAGTTGCTCTGCCGGTACTACTTTGTTTACCAGTCCTATTCTTTCTGCTTCTTTAGCGTCGATAAAGTCGCCCGTCCATAGCAGTTCCAGGGCTTTGGCTGTACCTACTAGTCGGGGTAAGAAATATGCTCCTCCGTCTCCCGGTACTAACCCCACTTTGACGTATCCTGCCGAAAGCTTGACATTATCCGCTGCTATCCTCAAGTCACACATGAGGGCCATATCCAGCCCCGCACCTACTGCTACACCGTTGATGGAAGCAATAACAGGCTTATCAACCTGCTCCAAAGTTAAAGGGACCTGGTGTACAAGTTTCCATAAAGCATTCTTGCGGTCGAGGGCCAGTTCTCCCCAGTGCTCGCCCTTGTCGTCTCCGGCTACAAATCCTTTTCCGGCGAGCATGGTTTTTACATCGCCCCCGGCGCAAAAAGCCTTACCGGTGCCGGTCACAATGATAACTCTTATCTCGGGGTCTTTCTGGGCATCCTGTAAAGCTTCCGCCCAGCCTTTCAGCATGGACACGGAAAAAGCGTTCAGACTTTCCGGCCTGTTCAGCTTTAAAATAGCAAAAGGTTCTTTCTTTTCGTAAATCAAATCGCTCATGCTTTTCCCTCCTTCCACTCATGGGTTAAAGCAAAAAAAATGCCAGCGCCCTTCAAGCGTTGACATTTTTTAAATCCTTCTCTTCGTTGTATTGTATTGCGTAAAAGGTATGGCCGTCCTGCCGTATTTGCATTGACCAATGCGTTACGGCATTACCCGCCGCCGTTAGCCTCCCGCCTAATCCTGTTTAATTTCCTTACCACTGTGGACTGATTTACCCGTAAAGCCTTGGCCGCCTTATAAGTACTGCCGTACTGTTCCAGAGCCTTTTCTATTAGCTGTCTCTCCACTTCCATTACCGCATTCTTTAAGGGCAGAATACCTTTTACCAAAACAGCGGGAGAAGTGTCGGAACACTGCGGTTTCAAGTGCTCCGGAAGATCCGCCGGCGTAATAGTAGTTCCGGAAGCAGTAACTACCAGCCGTTCAATAATGTTTTCTAGTTCCCGGATGTTACCCGGCCAGTCGTATTTTAAGAATCGGTCCAACACCTCGGAACTAATAGTTTTCTTGATATTATAATTCTTACAATACTTTTCAAGAAACCTGTTAACTAAGGGTATAATTTCTTCTTTCCTTTCCCGCAACGGCGGTATCTTGAGAGGAACAACATTGAGACGAAAATAAAGGTCTTCCCTGAACTGGCCGTTCTTGACCATTTCTTCCAAATCCCTGTTAGTGGCCGCCACGATACGCACATTAACCTTTCGCGGTCGCCGGCCGCCCAGCCGGATTATCTCCCGATCCTGAATGGCTCTCAATAACTTGACCTGCAAGGGAAAAGGCAGGTCGCCAATTTCATCCAGGAAAAGGGTACCGTTATCCGCCAGTTCAAAAAGGCCTAACTTACCCTCCCTGCTGGCTCCGGTAAAGGCACCCGGTTCATAACCGAATAATTCTGATTCCAAGAGGGTTTCCGGTATAGCTCCGCAATTAACGGTTATGAATGGGCCTTCGCTTCGTTTACTGTTCTGGTGAATGAGTTTGGCAATTACTTCTTTGCCGACACCGGATTCACCCAAGATAAGTACCGTCGAATCAACCGTCGCCACCCGCATAGCCAGCTCCAGAATCTTTTGCATCTGGGGCGACTGCACCACAATACCTTCATGCTGCAGAAGTTTTCTCCGCAACTCATATAACTCCGAATGATAACGACGGCTGAGCTCCTTACTCTCCTTAAGTTCTTTTCGCAGACTGTTTAACTCGGTTAAGTCCCGCACATTAATCACTATACGGACAATCTCTCCCTCCTGATCGGTAACTGGATTGCCGGTAAATAAAAACTGGCGTCCTCCATGGTCTACCGCTATACTGACCGGCTGTTTACTCGCTTTTATTTTTTCTACGATAGACCCGGGCAAAAACTGTTCTTCCCCTGTTTCCATGAGCGTCCTGCCTATAATCTCGGTGGATTTATACCCGGTCATCCGCTCAAAAGCTTCGTTAACTCTAACAACCACCCCGTTCCTGTCGGTAACCATGATCCCGTCGTAAGACGCACCAATAACTGCTTCCAGCTCCCGGTTCAACCTTTTAACGGTATCCAGCTCGTTAGAGATAGCTTCTATTTCAGATATATCCTGAAATACACCTACTGCCCCGACCACCTTACCGTCTTCAAATATGGGAGTGCGGTGAGTCATGTAAATCCGGGTACCTGCCGAATATTCCACGGCAAATTTGTGACACAGCTGCCGCTTTCCCGTTTTCAAAATTTCCAGAAGCCCTTGGGGAATTATAACCTGCGAAAGGTGTTTGCCTATGGCATCTTTCTTTTTGCGCCAAACTATCTCTTCAGCAGCTTTGTTGAAAAAGGTCACTATACCGTTTTTATCAATGGCTATAATCCCGTTGTGGGCGGAATCCAGTACCCCCTCCAGTTGCTGTAACCGTTGCTGCACTTTCTTGTATAAAAGGGAGGCTAAATCCTGCTTGGCCAACACTCCCTTGATGGAACTCGAACTGGACAGTACTACAAACCACTCAACAGGCCAATTCCAAATTTCTTCAAGCTCCGCTTCTTCAGCTACGGTGATAAAATTCTCCTGCATCACCTCACGGACTTTCGCTTTTTTCCAGTCAGGCAAAGATAGGGCTTGCGCAAAACTTTCACTGTTCAGCAAACCAATTACCTTGTGTTCTTGGTCCACTATCGGAAGGGCCGAAACATCATGCTTAACGTAAAAAGCATGAGCCTCCTCAAGGCTCGTCTCCGAACCAATCACTACGTCACAGGGAGTAACCGCATCCCTAGCCAGCACTTTTCTCCCCCCACCGTACATTTGCCAGAACTCTCTGTTTATTTCTTCTTTTCTTTCTACTTCTTTTCCTTCTAACGTTCTTCCAGTATTTGCACAGAAAATAATGGGCATTAGACCAACGTCAACAGTTTCCCGGAAATGAAATAAAGAACAGGGGAAATCCCTGTTCCTCTTTGCTTCGATAAAAGGTATTTAAACTTGCTAGCAATGCACTCCTGTCTTAACCAAGCGGTAAATAACAATTCACTTTTTAATAACCAGAGCATCAACAGCTTTAACTCCTTGGCCGCGAGGCAATACCAGCAGCGGGTTAATGTCTATTTCTCCTATCACGTCACCAAGGTCGACTGCCAACTGGCCGACCTTTACCAATACCTCCGCCAGGGCCTTCAAATCTCCCGGTTCCCGCCCCCGGGCACCCTCCAGAATCTTATACCCTTTAATACTGCTGATCATTTTATAGGCCTCATCTCTGGTGATAGGAGCCACCCGCAAAACCACATCTTTGAGTATTTCCACAAAGATGCCTCCCAGCCCGAATACCAGCACCGGCCCAAATTGGGAATCATTTTTCATCCCAACTATTACTTCAGTTCCCCCTGAGACCATCTCCTGTATCAATACCCCGTCGATCCGGGCCTCCGGTTGATAATTTCGTGCATTTTCCAGCACCTCACGGTAAGCCGCCAGTAATTGTTCATCACTGCTGATCCCGAGTTTAATGGCTTTAGCTTCCGTCTTATGTAAAATGTCGGGAGAATCGATTTTTACAGCCACCGGGTAACCGATGCGCCGGGCAACAGCCAGAGCCTCTTCAGGCGTAGTAACCACTTCCTCTTCCGTAACAGGAATCCCGTAATGGGCCAGCAACATTTTCCCCTCATGCTCGGTTAGGCTATCGCCCGTATTTTCCAGTATTTCCCGGGCTCTGTTCAAAAGATCCGCCGTTGTCGTGGCAGCAACTTCTTCATGGACACCGGTACGGGAATGCAACCACTCCTGCCGGAAAGCACTGTACTTCATTAAAGCCCCCAAAGCTTTCACACAGCGAACCGGTGACTTGAAATAAGGAACATCTCCTTTCCTTAAAATAGCAAAGCAGTTTTCCATCAGCCTGTCTCCAGCGGTCCACGCAACTACTACCGGCTTGGAACTCCTACGGTATACTTCCACAATATCCCTGGCCAATCTTTCTCCGGCAGCTCCTGCTATCATAGTGACCACTATAACCAACGCATCAATGGCCGGGTTTTCCAGCATGGCCTCGAGCACTTGGATAAATCCCTGAGGATCATTAATAACCTGAGCAGTTACATCTACCGGATTTAAAGCCGATCCGTAGTCAGGAATAACCTGGTTAATTTTAGCCCGTACGCTTTCATCCAATTCGGGTACTGAGAGACCCATTTCCACCGCTGCATCCGCCACCAGGATCCCCGCGCCGCCACTGGTTGTCACCACGCCCAGACCTTTTCCGGTTGGTAGGGGAATTCGGCCGTACAGATAGGCTATGTCAAGAATTTCTTCAATATCGTTAACCCGAATAATGCCTTTTTGTTTAAAAAAGGCGCCAAATACTGTCTCCGATCCGGTCATGGAAGCAGTATGGGAAGAAGCGGCTTTTTGCCCGACTTCTGTTTTCCCTACTTTTAAAGCGACTATCGGTTTACCCAGTTCCAGGGCTCGTTCTGCAACTTCTGCGAAGCGCCTGCCGTCTTTTATACCTTCGAAATAGCTTATCAGCAGCCGCGTATCAGGGTCCTCCACCATATACTCCAGCAGTTCCAGAGAGTGAAGGTCTACCTCATTCCCTGTACTAACAATATATGTAAAGCCAATCCCTGCCTCCTGGGCCAGATTAAAAATGGAGTACCCCAAAGCCCCGCTCTGGGTGACAAACCCGGCAGGCCCTACCAGTAAAGGCTTGTTTTCTAAGG
>NZ_BDGJ01000111.1:110692-112792 GCF_002207765.1 Calderihabitans maritimus | reverse complement strand
CTGGCGGGCAAGTTCCACTATTTCCTGCTGCAGCTTTTTCCCCTGTTCCCCCGCCTCTGCGAAACCCGAACTAAAGATTATAGCAAACTTGACACCCTTCTTGACGCAGTCCTTCAGCACATCAAGCACGCGACGGTAGTTTACCGCAATAAGGGCCAGGTCTACTTCTTCCGGGACTTCCAATATGCTGGGATAACAGGTGAGCCCTCCCAGTTCCTTGTATTTAGGATTAACCGGAAAAATTTTCCCCCGGTATCCGTGAGTTAACAAGTACTTAATAGGTTTACCGCTGATAGAGGTAAAATCTTTAGATGCTCCTATGATGGCTATAGTGCGAGGATTAAAAAAGGAATCCAGTTCATGCACTGTTTCCATATACCTGTCCTCCTCTAAGTTACTTAAATATTAGTTGCTTAGCCTACTTGAATGCAACATTCATGCCACAAAAGATGTGTTCAAGAGGTACTCTGATAATGAACCAAATCGCTTAGCACAGTAATCTTAACTGCATCTGGGCATTGCTCCAATGCGCATTTGCCCTCATAAGTAACGTGAAACATAAAAAAACCGGGGCAGAATCCCCGGCAAGTTTATAAAAAATGTAGGAGGATGGTAGCAACTTTAAAGACGGAAATTCACCGGCTTTCCTTCCTCGTCCCAACCGCGAATTCGGTAGTAATCATCCAACATTCGGTTGAACTGTTCCTCGCTTATCTGCTTACCGGAAGGTTTAACCGGTTCGGTAAGTAATCTCTTGGGCAACGCGTCATCCTTGCGTCTAAAACCGTTCTCCCAGTTGAACAAGCGCGTTAAAGTGATAATATCATTAGCTTTTCGCCGCAATTCATCTCGGCTCAATTCAAGGCCGGTAGTGGCCTTGACCACAGGTATTAGATCTTCCCATTGAATAAGGTCCCGGAAAAATACGCAAAAAATCATGGTGTTAAAAATGGTCAATCTGTCTTCCCAATCACAATAAAGCTCAGCTTTACCTTCAATAGTGTCGGGATCAATTATTCCGGACAATTCCGCCTTGTAAAAAGTAGCCCTGAGGTGACATGCCCCCCGTGCAGAAGTAGCATAACCCAGCGCCATACCCTTCAGGACCCGGGGATCATACCCTGCAGGCTCTAATCCCTTTACATGTACTGCGACATCTTGCATTCCCAGTTCCCGGCTGGCCCGAACTATTCCCTCGGCTAAAACGTCTCCCAATCCCTGCCGGAATGCTATCTGTTTAACCAGCCGGGCCGCCGCTTCTGCATCCCCGTAACGAATCTGTTCTTTCAGTTTTCCCTGTTCGGTAGCTTCCATAGTGAGGGCGATCAAGTTCCCGGTGGTAATGGTGTCCAATCCTAAACGGTCGCAAAGGTCATTCAGGTGCAAGATCTCGTCCATATTGTCAATACAACACAGCCCGCCGAAGGAATAAATGGTCTCGTATTCGGGCCCTTCCACCTGCAGTCCCCTTCGGGGTCCGTCTTTCACCGTCGTCAGCTTTCCACAGGCCAGCAGGCACCGGGGGCAGGCCCGCGATTTGACCTCATAATTTGCTCTCAGGTAATCTCCGCTCACTTTTTCCCATTGGGAAAACATCCCTTCCGACCAGTACCGGGTGGGAAAAGCTCTTACAGAGTTCATGAGGGCTACCATGACCGGCGTCCCGTAACGCTGGTACGCTTCTACTCCCTTATTGTCCTTCGCCTTGGCGCGGATATCTGACACACACTGGCGCAATAGATCTTCATCTGCCACGGGGCACTGGGCCCGGCCGTGAAAAACTATGGCCTTAAGCTTCTTACTGCCCATAACGGCGCCCATTCCCGTTCGACCGGCTGAGCGCCAGTAATTGTTTTCCAGACAGGCAAACCGGACCAGGTTTTCTCCCGCCGGCCCTATAACCAATGCCTGAGCTCCGGGGAACTGAACTTTCTCCAGCACGGCATCCTCGGTAGCGTAGGTGTCCTGCCCCCAAAGAGAAGTGGCATCGTGAAACTTAACACCCTCATCGCTTATCTCAAGAAATACGGGATTGGATGCTGCTCCCTGAATGATTATCGCGTCATAGCCCGTCCGTTTGATCGCCGGCCCTACTTTTCC
>NZ_BDGJ01000111.1:102179-110542 GCF_002207765.1 Calderihabitans maritimus | reverse complement strand
GGAGACTTGCTGTACACGCCGTAGCGGCTGGCCCCCAACAGCGGAGTATCGCAGGCCGGTCCGGTGGTGAAGATCAAGCAATTATCTGGCGACAGGGGATCGGTTTCGGGCCGTACGTTCTTAAATAAAAGGTATGATCCTAGGCCCTTGCCCCCCAAAAACCGTTCTAAAATTTCAGCCGGTATATCTTCCACCCGATAGTCCTGCCCTGACAAATTGACTCGTAAAAGCTTTCCGTAAAATCCTCTCACTATCTTGCCCCCTCAATCTAACGATATTCTGTCGGACAAAGATTCTTTTTTACTCTTTTTAGACCTCTTTTTGATAACATACTTTTTCATCTTGCGTACCACAGTGGATTGATTAACCTTCAAAACCTCTGCTACTTTATAAGTGTTCCCGTATCGTTCATAAGCCTTGGATATGAGCTGTCTTTCCAGTTCTTCCGTGGCTTCCTGCAGCGGACAAAGATCCAGAACGTAAACCCGATTATTACTGCTGGCACCAGAGTTCAAAATATATTCCGGAAGGTGGACCGGTTCAATGACGCTACTTTCGGTAGTTACTACCAAGCGTTCCACAATATTTTCTACTTCTCGTACGTTTCCTTTCCATTCATAATTAACCAGAATATCCATGGCTTCTGCTGACAGTCTTTTATTTATTTGGTATTTGGCATTAAACTGGGCTAGAAAATGATTTATCAATGGAGGAATGTCTTCCTTCCGATGCCGTAAGGGAGGAATTACTATAGGTATGACGTTCAAGCGATAATATAAATCCTCGCGAAACTTCCCCTCTTTTACCAACTTCTGAATGTCCTGGTTGGTAGCTGCTATTATCCTGATGTTCACCGGGACAAACTTTGTCCCTCCGACCCGGAGGAGCTTTTTTTCCTGGATTACCTGCAGAAGTTTCACCTGGAGATTGAGAGGCAGCTCGGCAATTTCATCCAAAAATACGGTGCCGCCGTTTCCCAGTTCCAGCAAACCCTTTTTTCCCTCTTTGCGGGCACCGGTGAAAGCACCCGGTTCATAACCGAATAGCTCGGACTCCAACAGATTTTCGGGGATAGCGCCGCAGTTTATGGTAATCATAGGTCCTCGAGAACGCGGACTAAGGCTGTGTATCCGCTGGGCCAGAATTCCTTTACCCACTCCTGATTCGCCCATAATCAAAATAGTGGAGTCAACAGCGGCCACTTTATGAACCATGTCCAGGATTTGTTTCATCTGTGGGCTTTCAGCAATTATTTCCACCTGGCTGGCCTTTTCCTGGGTAAGCTGCATAATCTGATTCCGGTAGGTTTCGGCCAATTGTTCCGTCTCCTGGAGTTTCTGCCGCAGATTGGTCAATTCCGTAATATCCCGTGAATTTACTACTACCCTCACAATGTTACCCGTCTCGTCAAATACGGGATTGGCCGTAACTATCAACTGCTTACCGCTTTTCGTCTTCTGGGCTATGGTAATCCGCCTCTTCTCCCGGAGTACAATGCTTACTACAGAAGGAGAAAAATACCCCTGCTTCTCCAGGTCCTTAACATTCTTGCCTATCATTTCTTCCGCTTTAACCCCGTAATAACTTTCACCCACCTTGTTTATGCGGGTGGTGTTTCCTTCTCCGTCGGTCACATAAATCTCATCGTACGAAGCATCAAAAACTGCTTCCAATTCCTCTTTCAATTCCCGCAGTTGCTTAAGTTCTTTAGTAACCGTTTCTAACTCGGTTATATCCTGAAATATAGAAACGGCGCCTTGCAAGACTCCGTCTTTATAAAAAGGAGTGCGGTTGATCAGAAGAACTTTATCTTCCACCATTTTCTTCTCGTTGAGCTGGGGCCTTCCCGTGGCTAAAACTTCGTGGAGACGGCTTTCCGGCAACACCTCCCGGATAGGCTTACCCAGAACTTCCTTCCGAGAAATCTTCAGCAACCGCTCCGCAGCCCTATTAACCAGGGTTATCAATTCTTGCCGGTCTACGACTATGACGCCGTTATGAATAGAGTCTAAAATCTCCTGCAAACTCGAGCCTCCTCCCGGGAAACGGCCACCGACCGCCACAGCCGGTGGCCATGCTTTTATCTTAAATTATAACATTCAAGTGATAAGGTGAGGATTCTCCCGTAAATCCTGGAAGGAGGTTAGCATTTAAGCCAGTAAAACCTGGCGTTCCCGCTGTTCTTTTTTCTCCTCGCCCAGCCAGCCCCGGACCTCCATTGCCTCACTTATGCGCTTGATGGCAACCATATATGCCGCTGTGCGCATATCTACATCCTTTCGCTGCTGATATGTCTGATACACTTCCCGGAACGATCTAACCATAATATCTTCCAGTTTCTTGTTAACTTCTTCCGTCGACCAGTAATAGCCCATCCTGTTCTGTACCCACTCGAAGTAAGAAACTGTTACCCCGCCGGCACTGGCAAGTATATCGGGAATAACCAGCGTCCTATTTTCCTTTAAAATGCGGTCAGCTTCAGGTGTAGTTGGACCATTGGCCGCCTCTCCGATAATTCTAGCCTTGACATAAGGGGCATTCTGAGCCGTAATCTGGTTCTCCAGCGCCGCCGGTATCAAGATATCGCAATCCAGGGTTAAGAGTTCCTGCGAAGTAATATTTTGGCTGCCGGGATACCCTTTTACAGAACCGGTCTTGGACTTGTATTCTGCCAGCCGGATAGGATCCAACCCCCTCCGGTTATAGGCGCCGCCGGATGAATCTACAGCCGCCACCAGGCGGCAGCCCTGTTCATGTAACAGCCGGGCTATGATGCTACCCGCATTTCCAAAACCCTGGACGGCAACCGTCGCGCCCTGCAGAGGTATTTCTAAAGCCCGCGCCGCTTCCCGTACCACAATCATGCATCCACGAGCCGTAGCCTCATGCCGCCCGGCCGAGCCTCCAACTACTTGAGGCTTGCCGGTAATTACCCCGAACTCATTGTACTGCTTGATCTTAGAAAATTCGTCCATCATCCAGGCCATTACCTGGGCGTTGGTGTAAACATCCGGGGCGGGTATGTCCTTTTCAATTCCCAGAAGGGGAGCCACTGCGTTAACGTATCCGCGGCTCAAGCGCTGCAGTTCCCGTAGCGACAACTTTTTAGGATCACAAATCACACCGCCCTTGGCCCCACCGTAGGGAAGACCGACCACGGCACACTTAAAAGTCATCCACATAGCTAGAGCCCTCACCTCATCCAGGGTTACCTCCGGGTGAAAACGTATCCCCCCTTTAAGCGGCCCCAGCGCATGGTTGTGCTGTACCCGGTAGCCTATAAAAACTTTAACGGATCCATCATCCATTTCCACCGGAATAGCAACCGTCAGTTCCCGCATGGGCTGTTTCAGCAATTCATATACCGTTGAGCTTAGCCCTAGCTGTTTTACTGCCGCCTGGATTTGTTGTTGAGCAATCCGGTAACTGTTCAGCTTATTTTCAGTCATGCCAGCACCACTCCTCGCCCAGAATATTGGGATATGCTGCAGCCATCCCCCTTTATTCCAGCGCAAAAATGGTGCCAGCCTACCATTTCCTAGAACCAAGCTTTGTCACCCATGAAAATCAAGAATTTGCTATCCATCGCCAGCTATGTGGTTTGACGAAAAAATGTGATGAAGCATGCAACATAATATATCCACTAATGTTACTAGTCATGCGGTCTAATTCTTTGAAGCCCATTTTACTTGATGTGCTGTTCAATCCTTCTTCATGCTTCAATGCATCTAAAATGCTCCGTAGAAAAAAGAGCTTGGAAGGCCTCCTGTTGTAGCACCATCATTCTCCCGGTCTAACACATTCCCTCAAAGTTCGACTGCTCTAGGTCTCCAGGGTTAAAGATTGAGAAGCGATTTACCACCCAAGTACGCTTCAGCTACTCCGGGATGATTCGCTAAGTAATCCGCCGTACCGCTCAAGGTGATGTTGCCCGTCTCTAGTACATAACCCCGATCGGCTATGGATAATGCCATAGCCGCATTTTGTTCTACCAGTAGAATGGTTTTGCCAGCTTCGGCAATCTCTACAAATACCTCAAAAATACTTTCGACCAACACGGGGGCTAAACCCATGGAAGGTTCATCCAGCAGCAATAACGATGCTCCAGTCATTAAAGCCCTGCCAACGGCCAACATTTGTTGTTCTCCGCCAGAGAGGGTTCCGGCCAACTGTTTTTTACGTTCATACAACCGGGGAAATAAAGTGAAAACCCGCTCTAAATCATTGTTCACTTCAGCTTTGTCGTTTCTTCTGTACGCTCCAACCATTAGGTTTTCTAGCACTGTCAACCGGGTAAAGATTCCTCTGCCTTCCGGTACATGGGCTAGACCCAGTTCAGTAATTTTGTGAGAACGGAGCGACGTTATCTCCTGTTCATTAAACGTGATAGTACCGCTTTTCACGGGGATCATGCCGGAAATTGCGCGCAAAATAGTAGATTTCCCTGCGCCGTTAGCCCCAATGAGGGTCACAATCTCTCCTTCGTGAACCTCAAAGGAAACCCCATGGACTACTTCGATATTACCATAAGCTACTGTCAAATTCTTAACTACCAGCCCTTTTACCACGGAGACGGATCACCCCTTTACCCAAGTATGCTTCCACCACATTTTTATTACTGCGAATCTCTTCCGGCGTGCCCCTGGCAATGACCTCGCCAAAATTCATTACAGTAATCTGGTGGCATAATTGCATTACCAGACGCATATGGTGTTCAATCAACAGGATAGTGATATCAAATTGCTCCAAAATGATTTTTATCAACTGCCCCAGATTATCAACTTCTGACGGGTTCATTCCTGCTGCTGGCTCGTCCAGCAACAACAAGTCCGGTTCAATAGACAAAGCGCGAGCAATTTCCAACCTTCGCTGAGCACCATAGGGTAGGTCACCGGCGTTGTAATTGGCAAATTTTTCAAGATTAAGTAGTTCTAACAGGTAGTCAGTCTTGATATTAATTTCTTTGTCTCCCGTTTTTTTGACCCGTTTGAAACGAACCACTTCAATATTTTCCCTGACAGTTAGTCTAGAAAACAGCCTAAGATTTTGAAACGTCCTGGCAATACCTTTCTTGGCGATGTAATGGGGCGGTTTGCCCACCAGGTCCTCTCCTTTAAAGATAATGGAACCCTCCATGGGTCGATAAATTCCAGTAATAAGGTTAAATACCGTAGTTTTGCCTGCACCGTTAGGTCCGATAAGACCGTAAATGCCACCACTGTCAATTTCTATATCAAAATTAGCTACCGCTCGCAAACCACCAAAATAGTGGGTTAATGATTTAATAGTTAACAGCGCCATATCCCACTCTCCTATCTAAAAATTTAGCCCGTACAATCCTGGGTGGGTTTTTCCTGATGAGGCTGAAGTTGTTTAGGTTGCGTAAACCTATTCGGCAATAAGCTGATCAGGCCGTTGGGAAGGAAGAGAATTACTAGAGCAATAGCCAATCCTAATAAGACCAGGTAAAAAGATGTGTCACCCCAGAGTACCCACAACAAGCGGTTGCCGATAAACAGCACTAACGCCCCTAATACTGGTCCGGCAACGGTACCCAATCCCCCTAGCAAGGCCATAACCACCATTTGGTCTGCAATCAACGGCGTGAGTACACTTTCCGGATGAATATAGGTGATCCAATAAGCGTAAACCCCTCCCAGCAAACCAGGAAATAGCGCACTCAATGCGAAAACCTGGATCTTGATGCTGGTAGTGTTAATCCCCAAGGCATTGGAAGCAACCTCCTCTTCCCTAATGGCCCTAACTTTTAAACCGAACAAGGATTTTTGAAATAAGAAATACGTTACTATGACCACCAGGGCAGCGATTGCCAGCATCACAAAATAAAATAGTTTTTCATTTAGTAATGGGGGCAACCTCATCCCGTAAGGACCGCCAGTAAAGGGCAGAACCAGTACTACCTGACGTACTGCTTCGGCAAAAGCCCAGGTGGCTATGGCGAAATAGGCTCCTTGTAAACGCAATGTGGGGTAACCTATTATGGCCGCAAAGATGGCAGTAGCCACCCCCGCAATTATCAAAGATATGATAAACGGCACCCCATGAGACATCAATATCGCCGTAATATACGCCCCCACGCCAAAGAAAGCCCCGTGTCCGAAACTTACGTAGCCCATGTAACCAGCTAATATATTCCAACTTTGAGCCAACCCAACCCACATTAAGGCCCCAGTAAAAATACGTAGCCAAAAAGACGAAATCACGAAAGGTATCGCCAGTAACACCAGTATTAACACTGCCAATCCAAAAAGTTGCCGGGAAAGCTTAATTCCTCTTTGCGTCAAATGCTAAACCTCCTTACCAGCCTTTACCCAATAATCCTTTGGGCAAGGCCAAAAGAATCAGGTAGAGCACTAAAAACAAGATTAGGAAAACATATTGCCCGCCAATGTATACCGAAACCAAGCTATTAATTATTCCCAAAAGAATTCCTGCCACAATTGCACCTTGAATAGATCCCAGTCCTCCGGCTACTACCACAAAGAAGGCAAAAATGGTGTATCGAATCCCCATTTCGGCGTTAATGGAAAAGATGGCGCCAATAAAAGCCCCGGACATTCCTGTTAATCCCGTATATATGGCAAAGACTATCCGCGCAATCTTAGTAGAATCTATACCCATTAACCCGGCAACATCCTGCCTCTCGGCCGCAGCTCTTACCGCCAGCCCTAATTTCGTTTTATATAAAAACCAGATGAACAAAACGGTAGTAACAGCCGCAAAGATTAACGCTCCAAAGCGTAGAGCTGGAATAGAAATACCCAGAATCGAAATACTCTGTCCAGATAACCAGGTAGTTAAGTTCCGATCATTGAATCCCCAAACGGTTAGTGCTCCTCCGCGCAGTAGAACCGATATACCAAAAGTAAAAGCCAAGGCCATTAATAAAGCGTTGCTGCGCATATTGGTAATTACCCGCTGCAGAGCCGGTTGAAGTAGATAACCAACCGCGAAGAAGAAAACAAAAAGAACCGGCAGAAATAGTAGCGGGTCGAGGTGAGTAAAATAACTTAACCAAAATGCAGTGAAAGCTCCCAGCATCACCCATTCGCCAACGGCAAAATCAATTACGTGGAGCACACCAAAGGCAAGGGTAAACCCCGCGGCTATGGTGATATAGATACCTCCAATAAGCAAGCCATTTATCAGTGTTTGTAATAACAGTTCCATTATTACTAATCCACCTCGACTGGTAATTAAATTTTTTGCGGGGAGGGGATGCCCCTCCCTCGCCTCGTAGAACAGCTTTAACTCTTACCGTTCATTCCAACCAGGTGCCGGATAAACTGGTTCCGCCATTTTCGCCGACGCTGGGCCCACAATTTTTGCTTCGCCATTTTGGATTTGGATGGTTAAAGGTTTAAGGCCCGTATTGTTATGGTACCATTCACCTTCACTGGCAAAATCGATGGTTCCATAGAAGGTATCTAATTTAACTTCTTCTAAAGCTGCTACCAGGGCCTCCCGCTCCTCCTCAGACAAGGGAGGCGTGGCGCCGATTTTTTCTAAGGCTGCCTCAAACATTTCCCCCGCAACGGTACAGCCAGCAGCAGTGTAATCCGGGTAATTTCCCCAGCGATTCCGATACCCTTCTGCAAATTCCTTGGTGGAACCGAACAACGGGTCGGGAAGGTCAATATCTATAGTCCAAACGGCAGCCCCAAATACGCCTTCGGCATCTTTCCCCAAGTTTTCAACGAAGTCCGGGTTAGTAACCCCATAGTGCATCAGAAAAGCCTTGGGCATAAAGTTCAGCGACTTGGCGGCTTTGATAACTTCCATGTGTTCCTTCTCATGACCGCCCACCGCTACAATATCCGGGTTCAACTCTTTAATAGCACTTAACAACGGAGTAAAGTCAGTCCCGGAAGGTACAATATCATACTTGACCACCTGAAGGCCCAATTTTTCTGCGGTGCCTTTGAAAGCTTCCGCCGTGGCCTTGGAAAAAGCATCATTCATCCCGATGATTGCTATGCTTTTTGCGCCTTTCTTAGCTAATGTATAAATCGGGGAAATAGCTGTAAGGTTAACTGCCGGGATAGTCCCAAAGGTATATTTGAATTTTTGTTGCCAGATCAGCGGCGACTCTGCCGACCCGGTTATCATGGGTACCTTGTACTTTTCCGCAATAGGGGCTACACCTAATGTAACTCCACTGGTATAGGGTCCTAACAGAAAGTCAACTCCTTCTTTGGTAATCATTCTTTCTACTGCGTCGGCCCCAGCAGCAGGATCGCTCTGAGCATCAGCGTAAAACATTTTCACTTGGTACTGTTTATCCCCTACTTTAATCCCACCTTTGGCGTTTACCGCTTCCGCCCAAGTGTCATATCCGCGGC
>NZ_BDGJ01000111.1:78996-102130 GCF_002207765.1 Calderihabitans maritimus | reverse complement strand
GGGTTAAGTTGCCACCGTAAACTTCAGATCCGGAAAGAGATGTTATGACCCCAACTTTAAAATAATCCCGCGTCTCTTCTTCCTGAGCTTGTCCACCTTCTGAATTCGTGGCCCCGCTACCACAACCTGTAAGTAAAACCATTAAAGCCAATATCAAAGCTGAGACCATGATCTTTCTTCTTTGGTACATAACTCCACTCCTTTCAAGGGTTTCTTTTACATTATTATTAATCTGACTGATAATTCTGTCAACTTACAAACTACCTCTTACCGTTCCCCTCCTTTCTATGCCTGTATGCTTATGATTTTCCCGGCTACAGCTGCAACTTAATGAGTAGTGGTCATACTGGTATATTTAGTTATGCAATAACATATAGATTAAACTCAAACCAGCATAGCTTCTACCGAACCGCCAGGTCCTACCCAGCCTCCCGACCAAAACTACCCGCTCTCATCGCCCAATGGCCAGTACCAAATCATCGGTCCAATACGATACTCTTAATTGCATGTTCTGCTCACCAATTTATTGAAATCGTTTTTCAATTCTTTTCAATTGTATACGATATAGAAGTCTCAGAGATTTCAGCACCAAAGAGTGTCATCACCCTGTCAGCTAACATTAGCAAAAGCTTCTTCTAAAATGTTCAGTCCTTCATCCAACTGCTCATCGGTAATCACTAAAGGAGTTAAGAAACGCAACACGTTACCGTAGATGCCGGCACTCATGACAATCAAGCCGCGACGATAGCATTCGACCACTAATTTGCCGGTAGTTTCTTTATCCGGTTCTTTAGTTTTTCTGTTCTTAACAAGTTCTATCGCCACCATCGCTCCCAAACCTCGCACATCACCGATTACCGGGTACTTTTCCTGCATGGCCTTCAGCTTTTCTATCTTCCTGGCCCCTATCTGTTTTGCACGATCCGTCAAGTTCTCCCGTTCTATTTTATTGATGACTTCCAGCGCGGCTACACAGCTCAGGGGATTACCACCAAATGTGCCTCCAATTTCCCCCGGTGCCGGGGCATCCATTATTTCCGCCCGACCGGTAACCGCACTTAAAGGCATGCCTGCAGCTATAGACTTGGACATGGTTATCAGATCCGGCTCTACTTCAAAGTGTTCAATGGCAAACATGCGACCGGTCCTGGCAAAACCTGTCTGCACCTCATCACTAATAAATAAAATATCATATTTTTCACATATACTCTTAATTCCTGAAATAAACTCCTTAGGTGGGACGATAAAGCCACCTTCTCCTTGTACCGGTTCACAAATTAGGGCTGCCACATTTTCCGCCGGATACTCGCTTATAAAAAATCTCTCCAGACGTTCGACACAGTGCATGCCGCAACCAGGGTAAGACGAGTTGAAACTACAACGATAGCAGTAGGCCGAAGGTATCTTGTACACATCCGGCGCAAACGGGCCGAAACCAAATTTGTACGGTTTGACCTTGCTGGTAAGGGTCATAGCCATAAGGGTTCGTCCGTGGAAAGCACATTCCAGAGATATGATCCCGGTTCTTTTACTGTATTTTCGCGCAATTTTTACTGCATTTTCAACTGCTTCCGCTCCGCTGTTAGCCAGCATTGTTTTTTTAGGGAAATCTCCCGGAGTGATTTGGGCCAGCTTCTCGGCCAGGCGGACATAAGGCTCATACATAGCTACATGGAAGCACGTATGTATATACTTTTCCGCCTGAGCTTTGACCGCACTAACTACTTCATCAGGACAGTGGCCTACATTGATAACTCCTATTCCGCCGGCAAAATCGATAAATTCGTTTCCATCAACATCGGTAATCAGAGCTCCTGTTGCGGCCTCCGCAAATATCGGAGTAACGTTAAATGGTCCCCTGGCTACATACTGTTGACGCAGCTCCATCAATTCTCGAGATTTTGGTCCCGGTATCTCTGTAACAATCCTGGGCATACTTTTCTCCTTCCCCCTTCAGATAGTTTCAGCTTTGGTGACTCTCACCCCGCTTTCACGGTCTTTTTTAAAATTTTGCAAATGATATGCCACTCCAAATTTCGGCCACGGTGGAGCAGAAGTCCTGATAAAAAGCCTAAGATAAACCCTTTCCACAAATCAACCAAAATAAAAAATGCGCCGTCGCATCCATTGAATGCTATGGCGCATTTTTGACCCTGTCTTTTACCTATAAATCAACGCTCCAGGCCATAGGGCCAGCGTGCTAGACCCTGACTCAAGTTGTATACCTTCTTATATCCCTTCTCCGCCAGCATTCGAGCTGCCGCAGCACTGCGAGACCCGGTAGCACACACCAGCAATATTTTCTGTTCTGGATCTAGCTTTTCTAAATGCTTTGGCAACTCGGCAACCGGTATGAGCAATGATCCCTTAATGTGGCCCTGCTGGTACTCGTAAGGCGTACGAACGTCAATGATTACGAGCTCGGGACTGGCTTCCATCAATTTTTTGGCCTCTTCCGCCGTAACATTTCTGTAGCTACTAACGCCTGAACAACCTGCCAAACTCCAGACAATCATTACTAATACAAAGCTTATAATCCGAAACTTTTTATAAAGCACCATCTAATCCTCCTTATGGAAATAAAATGGCTCGATTGGTGTAAATTAACATCGCCGCTACTAGGACTGTAGAAACCCAGAGGATAATCTTGTTCCATATGTTACCGTTAGACTTAACATAAACCAAATAATAAGATAAGCCCAGAAAGAGACCGGTCATCAATAAAAACAATCCTTTAAAACGACTGCTGAAGGAAGCTAGCACTCCCATACTGACGCCACTCAGACCGAGGGCAGCAAAAACTAAAGGGCCTAATCAGGTAAAACAGGAAAAAAAGGCAGCCACTACCGCCATCAGGCTGGACAACTTTTCCTTCAACTCTACCCTCCTCCTAGGTCAGTTATACTTATACTTTTATCATTTTTCGCTACAAATTAACAATTCTCCTTTTCTGACTATTAATTTACATAAAATCTTCAAATTTTCCTCACAACCTAATCAAAATTGACGGTCATAATGGTTACAAGAGAAGGAGGTGAACAGGGTGCGGAAATTACTTGTGTTGACCCTAATTTCTCTGATGGTTCTTTTAGTAACCGTACCGGCAGCTCTGGCTGCCATGACCGACCAGCAAAAAGAGGAAATTGATAGCTTGTTCCAAAAAATACTGGAAATCAAACAGCAAATTATTCAGAAATACGTTGAGGCTGGAGAGCTAACGCCGGAGCAAGGACAGTGGCTGCAGCAGCACGCAGAAGAAATGTACCAGTTCCATAAAGCCAACGGTTTTGTAAACCACTGCGGTGGTATGGGATATAGTTTCGGCATGATGTAATTTAACCGGTAAATGAATTCGACCCCCACCCTATCAGCAACTAAAAATAAATTAGCAAAGGCCTGGTTACGATACCTACCAGGCCTTATTTTTTAGACATCTCACTTGTCCTGTTCAGGATCCCTCAGAGGCAAAGTGAAGCTGAAAACGCTTCCTTTACCCACTTCACTCTCCACCCCGACTTCTCCCCCCAGAGCCGTAACAATGTTCTTGACAATAGCCAACCCCAAGCCAGTTCCCTTTCCGGCGCGGGTGCGAGCCTTGTCCACTTTGTAAAACCGTTCCCAGATGAGGGGCAGCTCCTCCCGGGGAATTCCGGGTCCGGTATCGGCCACAGAAATTTTGATTTCCTCCGGCAGGACTTCCGCTTTGATGGTGATTTCTCCTTGGGTGGGAGTATGTTGCAATGCATTGTCTAACAAATTTATTAATACTTGTTCCACCCGGTCTTCATCGGAAAACACCAGAGGCAAATCCGAGGGTAAGTCGGTTTTAAGAATAATTCCCTGCTTTTCTGCCACCGGCTTCAGCTTGTCGGTTACCCGGCGTACAAGTTGGGGTAAAGAAAAAGTGCTAAAATTCAAGTTAATCTGGCCGCTCTCCAACTGCGATAGATCCAGCAATTCACTCACTAGACGACGAAGCCGGAGGGTTTCCTCCAGAATTATCTCCAGATACTTCCTCTGTTGCTGCGGCGTTTCAGCCAGCCCGTCCAAAATAGCTTCCGCATAACCCTGCAGATAAGTCAAAGGTGTCCGTAGCTCGTGGGAAACGCTAGCCACGAAGTCTCGACGGAGACGTTCCAGTTGCCACTCCTTGGTGACATCCTGAAGGAGCGCAACCACCCCGTATATCTCCCCGTCCTCCTGCCGCAGGGGAGCCATCCGCAGAGCAATAATCTTTTCCCCTACTTTAATTTGTGTTTCCTCAGAAACGTTAGTTTCCAGTACCCGATGCAAAACCGCATTAATCTCCGGATACTTTTTTTCCAGTTGCTCTTTATTTTCCTGCTTGATATCCAGCAGTTGTTCCGCTACTGGGTTAGTCAGAATAACTTTCCCCTCGGCATCAAAGGTGATAACTCCGTCGGTCATACTGCTCAAAATGTTGGCCAGCTTCTCCTTCTCTTGGGAAAGAGCCCGGAGGTTTTTCTCGAGTTTCGCAGAAAGAAAGTTTAAAGTCTCGCCCAAGGTTCCTATTTCGTCTTTCGCCCTTATCTTAATTCTTCCCCGGAAATCCCCCCGGGCCATATTCAGGGCTACTCTTTTCATCTCTAACAAAGGGAGGGACAGCTGACGGGAGAGAAAGAAGCTGATAATAGTAGCTACAAGTACGGCTCCAGCAGCAGCATAAAGAATCAGCCGCCGAATGGCATTGATACTTTGGGTAATAGGTTCAACGGGGGTATGCAGTAAAACAGCACCCACTACCTCCCCGGCAGCCCGAATAGGAACAGCCACCGATAACACCGGCATGTCAAAGCGGGGATGAAATCCCCTGCTAATTACCGTCTTACCTTCGAGTACATGATTTATTTCCTCTTGTTCCAGGTGCATTCCGGGACGCATTCTCATCATGCCACCGCAAGCTCTGACCAAGCCCTTGCGGTCAACCACCATTACATTGGAATCTATAAATCTGGAAAGCAAGTTAATCTCTTCCAAAGTCCAATCCTGCGTCTGTCTTTCCACCACCAGCTGCGCAATCTGCCTGCCATCCCTGATCAATTGTTCAGCCCGCTGGGAAAAATAAAAGTTCTCGAACAGTTTTCCTAAAGCAATTCCAAGGATCAGTAAAGTCAAAACTACCAAGAATACGTTGGTTAACCAGAGCTTGCCAATTATACCCCGCATTATGGTTGGTTCACCTCAAATTTGTACCCCACACCCCAAACGGTATGAATAAACTGAGGCGTGTCCTTTTGGCTTCTTAGCTTTTCTCTTAGATTTTTTATATGAGTGTCTACCGTACGCAAATCTCCGTAAAAATCGTAGCCCCAAACCTTTTCTAAAATAGTTTCGCGTGAAAAAACCTTACCGGGATGAGAGGCCAGAAGTACCAGCAGGTCAAACTCTTTTGGGGTCAGAGATATTTCCTTGTTACCTACCAATACCTGCCGTGCATCCTGGTTGATAGTAAGTTGAGGATAGGTTATTACATTCTGCTTCTCATGGTCTTTATCCGGCAGCGTCCGTCGCAGGAGAGCTTTGACCCTGGCTACCAGCTCTCGGGGACTGAAAGGCTTGACTACATAGTCATCGGCACCCAACTCAAACCCCAGTACCCGGTCAACTTCTTCTCCCCGGGCAGTCAGTAAAATTATCGGGATATCCATGGTTCTTCTAATTTCCCGGCAAACAGTTAAACCGTCGAGGTTGGGCATCATTATATCCAGTATAACCAGGTGGAATTTGCCCTTACCAATCTTCTCGATAGTTTCCTGTCCGTCACCTGCCTCATCTACCTCAAACCCTTCCCTTTCCAGGTACATTCTGACCAGTTCACGTATTTTCGCTTCATCATCAGCAACCAGAATTCTGATCTTATCCTTCACTGTTTTGTCTCTCCCTCCGGACATAATTTACCGAAGACTCAATAAGAAATTATTAAAGGAAGGAGACTAGGGTCCCCTTCCTTAATTAAAATCGGTAATTTTTGCCTTTTTAAATAACTGAATAAAGTTGAGAATAAATTTAATTTCTTCCTCATTCAGGTGACAAATTAAGCGTAAAACCGACTTAACGTTGGGGTGACATAGAAGCTCTCTTAGTTCTGGACCCATCATACCAATCATCTGTTCTGGTCCTTCTTCATCCAGGACAAAATAGCAAGGAGCAACGCCAAGGGCTTCTCCGATTTTTTCCAAGGTTTTTAAGGATGGTTGCACTCTCCCGTGTTCAATCTGACCTATTAACCCGGCAGATACTCCCGCTTTCTCCGCCAGCTGAGCCTGGGTTAAACCCTGTTCCTCCCGCAGTAATTTCAGTTTGTATCCGGTAGAATTAACAGGAGCCATTATGGTAAAAACCGGTACATTTAAGGCTTCCGCTATCTTCTTAACGGTTGCCAAACCCGGAGCTACGCTCCCTCTTTCTATTTCACTCAGATAGCTAACGGAAAGCTTAACTTCTTTTGCCAATTGACTTAAGGATAAGCCCTTTTCCTCCCGTAACAATCTTATTTTCTCTCCTATGGACAGACCGCGATTTTCCGGTTCCTTTTTGACCAACAAACCCCGGTTCACCCGCAGGGCGTTGGCAATCTTATCTACCGTCCGCAGGGAGGGCTGTTTAGCTCCCCTCTCGATCTCGCTGAGATAAGAAACTGACAGTCCCGCTTTACGAGCCAATTCGGCCAAACTGTAACCTCTTTCCTCCCTTAGGCTTCTGATTTTGTCACCTTGAACTATCATAACTGTTCTAATTCACTCCTATCTTATACCCTTACCGAGTATCTGTTAATCTAATAGTATAATAAAAAAACTTTAACGAGGCTGTCAAGCTCAACCATTTAAAGCAGGAACTCCTGATTTATTATTTTTTCCAGGTCCTTAAGGGTATTACACTGGTACATCTTACAGTACGCCTGAAATACTTTAACCGAACGATACTTACTCCATTCTTGTTCCGGTAAAGTGTTAAACCAAAGTATGTCCTTAACCCTGCGTCTTAATTTTCCTAGCCGTTCACCAGTCTTTTCTACGTTTAAAGTCTTAGTATCACTGACAATTATTATAACAGTTTTGAGATCTAAAAGATTACTGTAGCCGGCTATAAAAGTTTCTAATGCCCTGGCCAAATCTGTTCCTTCACCCCATACCTTGCTCTCATCAACTACCTGCTTCATGGTACTAGCAAAAGTATTTCCGTTTTGGAAATACTCGGTTATCCTTTCTAGATCTTCACTAAATACAAAACTTTCTATTTTACTCGTTACACTGGAAAGTCCATAGATAAACTGCAAAACAAAATTTGAATACCTGCCCATGGAACCGGAAACATCACAAATGAGAATCAGTTTAGGCTTCTGCACTTTTCTCGATTTATATTTGAGCTCCAAAAGGGTCCCACCGTAACCGAGATTATGCCGAATGGTGCGCCTCAGGTCCAACCTCTCCTGCTTCCGGCTCAAACGATAGCGGCGGGAAATTTTCGTAGCTAGACGTTTAGATAGGCGAAGTATAATGCGCTCTACTTTGGGTAAATCCTGCTCCCGGATATTTTGCATATCTTCATACAGAATATGATTTTCCCGGCCATCTAAATCCGCGGAAATACAGTAAAGCATTGGATCTATTTCGCCGTCTCCCGTGGGCTCCAGTTGCAGCAATTCCTTACGCTGGCGCAGTCGTTTATCCCAGTAGTTTAGATGCCCTCTAACCAAGTTCTCTATAATCGGTTTAAAGTTTTTCTTTTCCACATTCTTACCAGTGGAACTCTTATACAAGAAGTCTTGTAGTCTCTTTTTGTCAACCGGTTTTAATTGCACATAAAGCAGCTTATCCTCCTCCGTTAAGTCTAACTTCTCTCCGCGAAAAGTCAATTCTTCTTCTGCCTGCCGGATTAACTCCTCCCTTTCTTGCTGTTTCTGTCGCCATTCGGTTTGGCGCTGCTTTCTCTCTTCCGGAGCGGCAAAAAAAACCTCAAAACACTTATCAAAGGCAGGAACGTCTTCCACGTTTTTTATCAGCGTAGCCCGCAGGGCAGCATGTACCGCTTTCCGTTCCATGATATTTATATTTCCCATAGCCCGCAGGGCGTCTATTGCCTCCGCCGAGCTTACCCGGATTCCCGCCTGGCGCAACAGGTGAACGAATTTAACCAGGTTGTTTTCCAAGTAATCGGGGATTATCTCCTTGTTAGCCATAATCTCCAGCCTCTTTCAAGCTTCTTGAACCTGGAGTTTTTCCATTAAACCATGCGGCCCAAGAACTTTTCGGAAAAGGTTAAGATCATGTTGATCCTTAAAAAGAACGCTCAAAGTGTATTCAATCGTCTCCGGATTAAGCCGGTCCGCCTCCAGAGCAATCAATGCCCTGGCCCAGTCAAGCGTTTCGGAAATGGCCGGTTTCTTTTTCAATTCCAACTCTTTTCTAATGTAATTAACCGCCCGGGCAATTTGCTGTGCCAGTTTGTCACCAATACCTTCAACTTTAGTCTTGATAATTTTGATTTCCTTTTCAATTGAAGGATAGTCAATATAAAGGAAGATACACCGTCTTTTCAGTCCGTCCGATAATTCCCGTTCTCCATTGCTGGTTAAAACTACTACCGGTATATGCCGGGCAACAATAGTCCCCATTTCAGGGATGGAAACTTGAAAATCTGACAAAACTTCAAACAGAAAAGCTTCAAATTCTTCGTCCGTTTTATCTATCTCATCAATTAGCAGCACTACCTGTTTTTCTGCCAGGATAGCCTTAAGCAGCGGTCTTTCCAGGAGATACTCCTCCGAAAACAGGCTTTTTTCCATCTCGGTTTCCGCTACTTTATCTTTAACCATTTGGATCTTTAGCAGTTGCCGCTGATAATTCCATTCGTAAAGAGCTTTGTTTTCATCCAAACCCTCGTAACACTGCAGCCGGATCAACTGTGTATCTAACACCCTGCTCAGCACTTTAGCAATCTCCGTCTTGCCCACTCCAGGAGCTCCGGTAACCAATAAGGGTTTACCCAGCCTTAAAGCCAGATAAACAGGAATCAAAATATCATCGCCGCAGATATAACCTTCACGGTCAAAAGCTTTACGCAGATATTCCAGAGTTATTTCCATAGCCATCCCCCTCTCGCGCCTGTAAACGGCGTTGAACAGTTTCTAAACCTATGCGGTTGAGAAGGGCGCCTAATTTTTCCTGCCCGTGAGCCAATTCCACAAATAACTCCACGGTAGTTTTAAGGGCCCTTTCCACGGCGGGAGCATCAGCCTTTTCCAACAAGACTTTCGCCAACTGAGGATGTCTCCCCAGTTTCCCACCAATTAATACCGTGTACGCCCTTTCCCCGATACTTAAAGTCCCGGTAGGACACACCCTTGCACAGGCCCCACAGGCAAGGCAAAGTTCCTCTTTGATTTCCGGCCTATCACCAACCCTAACAGCTCTTTCCTGGCATACGGCTTCACAGGTACCGCATTGACTGCATTCTTCGCGGGTTACTAGCGGGTATGCTCTGGCCTGTACTCCGAAATCCTTAATCTGCGGTTGAGAACAGCTGTTAGGACAGCCGGAAAGCGACACCTTAAATATGTGATGAGAAAGTACCGGCCCCTTGATCTTTCTCGAAAGTATTTCGCCTAGCTTTTGTGCTTCTAGAATCTCTTCCAAGGTAGAAGCTAAATTTTTAATGTCACCACAGGCATTGGTACAGGAAGCTGCCGCCCGGCATGTCTCTATGGTAAACATCTTTTTCATAATTGTCTCCCCCGGTTGCATTGTTGCCTTCCCCTTCCAAGTTCGACTCGTCATAATTAGTTTATCATACAATCTTTATCGCTGATAGGTACCTTCTTAACCGTTAGTATAACAATACTTCCGCCAAGTTCTGTAAGTTAAACCTTACCCAGAGTGTGATTCCGGTCACACAAATAAAAAACGCCTTGAAAGGCGTCTGACAGCATTTATTTACTTATCGCCGCTCCGAAGGCTTAACCACCTTCACCCCTAAAAATTTTAAATGTTCCAACCACTTCTTATATTCTTCCTGTTTTTGCAATCTTTCCTTCTTGGCCGCATTGGATGTAGTTTCCATCTAAAACCACCTCCAATAACTTCCTTACCTATAGATTACCATGTAGTTTTCCGTTTGTGACCTATTATTCCGCTACTGACCAAATTTGACGGCTGACTGGTCGAATAGGAGACTAAACGGATCGTATCTATAACTACAACCAGCTCTGAAGCTCTTCTTCATCCAGAATGGTAATCTTTTGTCTCTTAATAACAATCGCTCCTCTTTTTCGAAAATCCCCCAGAATACGGGCCACTGTTTCCCGCGAAGATCCGATCAAATTGGCTAATTCCTGTTGGCTCAGACTCAATTTGATGGTGGTACCCTCTTCGCTTTTTTCACCGTACTCTTCGGCCAATTTTAACAGCATTCCCGCTAAACGGCCGTAAGTATCTTTAAACGCCAGATCCCGTACCTGCATTTGGGCTTGACGCAACCTTTTGCTCATGACCCGGAGAATTTTCAACATGATTTCCGGATTTTTAAGTAAGAATTCTTCCATATCCTCATTTCGGATAATTCCTATTTCAGAATCTTCCACCGCCTCGGCTGTAGCCGGGAAAGGTCCCGGGTCAAATAACAGAACTTCCGCAAAAATATCACCTTCCTTCAAAAAACGCAGAATCTTTTCTCTCCCATCTTCCAATATTTTAGAGATCTTAACTTGTCCTGACTTCACAAAATAGAGTCCGTCTCCCGGCTCTCCTTCCATAAAAATAAACATCTTTTTCCGGTAACGTCGCAAAAAAATTATTTCATTTAATTTCCTCAGTTCGTCTTCCGAAAGGTCGGCAAAAATAGGAATACGTCTGAGATGTTTGATATTATTCAATCTTTACTCCCCCCTGAGGGAATTCCCTCAAAAACGCTGTTAACCAGTTTTATACGAAATAAAATACATAAGTCCTGCAAGCATACTTAAAAAATAACTTCAATTCTATCCTGCAAAGAAATTCCTGTCTCTTCTACCCGACAGCGATACGCATAGACTTCCAGACCGTACCGGTGGGCCCGGCGTAGAAGTCTGCCAAAAGCAGGGTCCGTAGCATCATTAGGCATAAAACCACGGGCATCACAGCGCTGAACGACAAAAACTACCGCTGCTCTATTCCCTTCCCCGACCATGTTCAACAACTCAAGCAGGTGTTTTCTGCCCCTGGCAGTAGGAGCATCGGGAAAACGTCCTATACCATCTTGCACTAGAGTTACCGATTTGGCCTCCAGTAATACCTTGGGCTTCCCTAGTCCCTCCAACACGAAGTCAATCCTGCTTGAACCGTAAGTTTGTTCTTTCAGAACCCGGTTGTATCCCTGAAATTCCGACAGCAGTCCTTTCTCTAAGGCTTCATGTAAAAGGCGGTTCGGTATACTCGCATCAACGGAAACCCAAGTGCCCGGCGCGTAAGCAAGTGTAATACGGTAAGCAGTCCGATAATGGGATCCCAGCTGACGTTGTAGCAAAACCCGGTTCCCCGGCGTTAAAAGTTCTTCCAACCTACCCGAATTGGGAACGTGAGCCCTGGCTTCACCATCTCCAACCTTTACTGCCGCCACAAACCGATTCATTCGCCTTACTACCGTAGCCGGTACCAAGGGATAGGGAAAAGGTACTCGTACCTCCATACCTGACACCTCAAAATCTATTTGTTTCTTTTACATAAAAAAGGCCTGCTGCTCAGGCCTTTCCTTATTTCTGTTCCTTTTTCACAAAAGTATCTCTGCTTTCACATTCAGGACATTTCCGGGGCTTACACCGGGTCTCTTTTTCGTAGCCACAATTACTGCATTTCCATACAGCCATAACCAATCCCTCCGTATTTAATAATGGTTACTATTATTATAACTCGCTCCCTCAAACTTGTCAACTTTTAGTAACGGAAACGCTTAACCATTTTTTCCAAATGTTGTGCAGCTTCCAGCAAACCATTGGCCTTGGCGGCAATTTCTTCACTCGCTGCCGTCTGTTCTTCAACCGACCCGGCCACGTTCTGGGCAGCGGCAGCAGCTTCCCGGGAAACCTCTAGGGTACGCTCCACATGCCGGGCTAATCTTTCTGTTCCAGCATATAGTTTTTCTACCAGTTTCGCGTTGCCTTCCACTTGCCGGGCAGTCTCCTCCACCACCAGCTTAATTCTTTCAATGGCTTCCCCTGTCTCGTTAATAACCTCTGTCCCCACTTGCACCTGTTGAGCGCCCTGTTCCATAGCCTCTACGGCTTCTTTGGTTTTGGCCTGAGTCTGGGTAATAATGTTCATAATCTCGTTAGCGGAGCGAGAGGCTTCCTCCGCCAGCTTGCGGACTTCTTCGGCAACTACGGCAAAGCCCTTGCCCTGTTCTCCCGCCCTGGCCGCTTCTATAGCTGCATTAAGGGCCAACAGATTGGTCTGGTCGGCAATATCAGTTATAGTGTTAATAATCTTACCAATCTGCTGAGATTTGACCTCCAAGTCGTTTATGACCTGAGCCGATAATTCTACGGAGCGGCGTATCGTTTCCATCTGTCCAACCGACCGGGTAACCGCTTCCGCTCCCGAAGCTGCAGCCTCTAAAGCCTTCCGGGCCAGTCTAACTGTCTCCTGGCTGTAATTTTTCATTTTATCCATAGCCCTGCCAATTTCTTCTGCTATCCCATTGGCCTCGTCCATAGCTTTCATTTGATCTTGCGCTCCTGAAGCCATCTGAGAAACGGCCACGGAAATTTGTTCTGCCGCCTTACTCACCTCTTCCGTTGCCTTGGCCTGTTCTTTTCCTGCTTCAAGGACTCTAGAGGCTATCTCGGCCAGTTCACCGATTATTGCCTTTAACCCTAAGGAAACTTTATTCATCTCAAAAGCTATCTGTCCCAGCTCATCCGTAGAGCGAGGTTTGGCTAAATAACTAAGGTTTCCCGCCGCCAGAGCTCGCGTGCTATTGTAGAATTCTCCCAGGGCCCGGTAAAACAAAAGGTTTAACCATAGAGCCCCCCCTATCCCTAGGACGGTCCCCAACAAAGGCCACCAGAAAAGGGACCAGTCAGCCTTTCCCATTAGGGCAACAACCCCACTGGAGACAAGAACCGGACCTATGGTAGCCAAAACAATCTTGGGTAGCACTTTACCTCTTACGAGTACAGCACCTACCCTCACGGTACAGATTCTCTCGCCCTTAACCACAACGGGACAAGCTCCATCCAAGATCACCTCGCCGGTATCTCTATGAAAAATCTGAGCCAGCGGGACCGCGGTTTTGACTGCTTTCATTCCTACCGGATCGTTGAACAACATTCCTTCCCGCAGGCGATTTGTATGTAGCAAGGCCAGACCTTTCTCATCAAACAGCGCGATGTACTCGTATCGGCCCAGATTGTCATCTAAAATCTGGCGCAGTTGTGTCTCGGCCTTCTCCAGACCTCCGGCCTGGGCTATAGCCTGAGCGCATTGACCTGCTATTTGCTCCGCCTTCTGTAGTAGACGAGCCGCATTGCGTCCCCGTAAAATCCTTTCCTCGGTGAGATGCCGAGCTGTCAAAAATCTCCCTCCCCTTGAATTTTTTTCAGAATATTTCTACTTTTTTCATTTAAATTCCTTTTATACCACCCCGATTATCAATAATTTCATGGTAAGGTTATAGGGTCATCGATGGCTAAAGGTCCTTTTACCAAATACCCTTCTCCATAGTAAACTCCGATACGGCTGCCGAAATACCGGTTTCGGCTTTCCAGGACATGAAGCAGCCATTTGGTGTCTACTACTCCCTGTCGGCCGAACTGAGATGCATGAGCCATAACCGCCTCTTTCTTACGGCTAAAATACTCAGATATATCTACTATAAAGCTCGGTTCTACATTGTAATGCAAGGAGTAAAAAATTATCTTTGGTGGCCGGTAAGCCGGTATTTCCGGCAACAGTTTTCGTAGACCAGCCAAGTAAACCGACTGCATCACCAAACGGCTGCAGGCTATATGATCGGGATGAACGTCCTCCCAATAAGGAGCCACCACTAACCGGGGACGGCTGTAACGGATTACCTCTATGACCTTTAACTGATTGTCTCGGGTAACTTCCAAAGCACTGTCGGGCATTTTAAGATTGTATCTCCAGGCTACGCCTAAAATTTCCGCTGCCCGTTTGGCCTCTTCCCGCCTTACTTCAACTGTTCCGGTACTGGCCATTTCCCCTTCCGTAAGGTCCACCACACCAACCTTGTATCCTCTAGAAACAGCTTTTGCCAGCAAGCCTCCCGTACCAATCTCCACATCATCCGGGTGAGCACCAAAGGCCAGCAAATCAACCTGCTCCAGCCTTTCCATTCCCTTCCTCCTCCAATATAACTAGTTTGTGTTCAAAACTCTCTAACGCTAGATTTTCCAACAGCTCCCGCACCAGCCCGGGACCATACTTAAACAAGTATGGAATTCCGTTCAACACCATTTCCTGAGGACGGCCCCGGGGAAAAAGCAACTGCCGAATCTCTTCCAAGGACTGAAAAATGCTCCGATAATTCCTGCGGTGATACTGCCAAGCCTTTTTTTCCAAATATTTTAACTGGTAATCTATGTAACTCCAATTTTTTTCACTTAACTTCTCCAAGTTGGGATTAATACTTTTAATGTTTTCCAGTAGACTGCGATAATGTTGCCTCATCCCCTCTCTCGCCCGGTCGAAAGCAGCACTGATGCCTATTTCATCCAACCGTTGGGCAACTTGCTTCTGGCATGAATCCCAATCTTCCATTAGCTTCCCCGGGTCCAGGTTAAAATGATGCAATAAGGCATGCTGTTCTGAACTTAACAGAGTTAAACGAAACCGAGGGTAAATTACCGGTAATTCCTGACTTAACATCTGGTGAACCTCCCGCAGCTGGGCCAGGTAAGCGATTTCACCGGGCCCGGCTACATAAGCTACCGTCGGGAGCAAATAATCCTGGACTACCGGCCGCAGTACAACGTCCGGGCTGAAATCCCAAGGCCGGTCAGCTATAAGTCTTTCTATTTCCTCCAGCGCAAAGGAGATTACCGTCGGACCTCGAACTTCTAAAGCCCCGTTATTAATAAAAAGAGGCCTCCGCTCTCCCTCATGGTAGTAAAAGAGGTGGGCATGGTCCGGCTCTTTCTGCAGGGCAGGTACCATCCCCATTTCCTCAATCCTGCGGGAAACAGCAATCAACGCCCGGTTAACCGACTCTACCTGTTTCACAGCCCGTAGGAAGACGGGAACCTGTAACCGCCTCAACTCCGGAAGCATGGGGTCCAGAAAAATAAGACCGTACTGCCGGAACAAGTAATTCATAATGAGGGAAAAAGCTTCCGCCAGTGAACTGGATCGGCGGATAATCCCCTGGAGTTCCTGAACTATCGTCTCTTTCCAAGGCCCTTCCGGAGTCAGTTCAACCAGCTCTTGCAGCGCCTTTTCCATATCCTCCTTTGCCCAAATATTCCCAACCGAAATTCGCTTGGTAGGAGTGCAATCTAACTGCTGACGCCGCAAGCGACCATTCCGGTCCACAAAATTAATATGATTGACTTCTTCCCAGTCGTGATCTTCGCTCGCTATCCAGAAAACCGGGACTACCGGTACCTGTAGGTCTTCCTCCAACCGTTGAGCAAGGGAAACAGCTGTAATTGTTTTATAGATGGTATATAAAGGGCCAGTGAAGATTCCGGCCTGCTGCCCGGTAACCACTGCTACCGCTTCGGGCTGCAAAAGTTTTTCCAGGTGGAACATGGTGAGGGATCCTGCTCCTACAGCCCGGTTGTAGGAATGAAGAGCTTCTACCAGGCGACCTCTATCCAAAGCAAACGAGGCCACTACTTTGCGGTACCGGCGAAGAAAGGAATCTGATTCATAAGGCGAATAAGAAAATAAGGATGCCACTCGCGAGTAGTCGTGGATGTAGTAATCATAAAGCGTATCTTCTAGTGCCAGCGGCCATTCCAGTATCTTCATGTGTACCTCCTTATGTGTTCAAGTTATATCTTATTTTACTCCAAGGAATTTATTTTGACAAATACTACTAAGCAAGCCAGCCCGGCCCGGCACTCAGTTGAGGGGTATTCCAACGGAATACCCCTCGGCTGAGTGCCGGGCCAAATTAAAAAACTCGGATAAATCCGAGTTTAACTGGGCTGTCCATCTTTGTTTTCTAGACAGGCCGAGCAAATACCGTAAAATTCCAGGCGGTGATACTGAACACGGGCTCCGGTTTTTTCCTCTATTACTTTTTCCAACTGATTTTGTACCGGATAATCCACATCGTACACCTGCCCGCAACTTTCACACACAAAATGATAATGATTACGGGGATTCCCGTCAAACCTGCTGAAGGTGCTGCCATAATTCAACTCCATAATTTCCCCTTCGTCTCGCAGAACGTTCAGATTACGGTAAACAGTGCCTAAACTGATATCCGGAAGCTTTTTACGGGCCTGCTCGTAAATCCAGTCCGCAGTAGGATGACACGTTGTGCTTCGTAAAATTTCCAAAATAGTCTGCTTTTGTTTTGTCATCCGTTTAGCCTTCGGCATGGGTATCAACCCCTATTTCAAATAGTAACCATTATTATTATAACCCATGAGCATTTATAAGTCAAAAGATCAATTTATATAGTCATTTTTATCTTCCAGCTCAAACCAGGCACTAATCGCTTCGTTGATTATGTTTTGTATATCGGCCATCATTCTGGAAAAACGATATTCAGCAGTTAAAAATTCGTTAATGACGGGATTCAGACTAATTATTTCGTACAGCCGCTCTACCTGTTCTATCTGTTCCTCATCCACCTCCTGTCCGGCTAATTCAGCCATTTGGATGGCCAGTTGTCTTCGTTTAAATTCCTGAAGCATCTTCAGGTTTTTATCATCTCGCTCCAGTTTTTCTTTCGCCTGAAGATAGTTTTTATATTCTTCGGACTGGGCGAGGGCCTTAGCAAGCTCATAGGCTTTATCATAAGGCAACATGATACCCTAATCCCCTCCCGCGATAATATTTCCGGAAAACCCCGCATACATGAAATACAGGGCCAAAACGACTAAGAAGAGCCCGCAGATGACTAAAATCCCCCGGTAAATTCTATCGGACAGAAAACGCTTTCCGGTAGCTGCAGCTACTGCCACCAACAGGTACCATGAGAGGTCAGCCGCTATATGACCGGCGAAAAAAGAAACCAGACCTGCGGTGCCTTGTCCCAGGGCTTGGGTGACGAAAGCAACTCCAATGGTAGCCCACCACAAAATCCAGTATGGATTGGCAATACTGGTTACCATCCCTGCTACCACTGTAGACCAGGAGATTAATGGCTTAGTTTCCCCAGTTGTAATTTCTTGAGTTGTCGCAGCGCTAAAGGATAACAGACCTTTAATAGCTTCGCCAATTATCCCGTACCCGAACCAGACCAGCACCGCTCCCCCAAGTACCGCTGTTGTCCGGCTCACTAGAGGAAGCGTTAAGATGTCGGACAGCCCGAATATAAGTCCAACTACCAGAAGTGATTCTAAAATTCCATGGCCTAAAGTAACCTCTCCTCCTGCTCTGGCTCCCCGCCGGACACTTTCATTAACGGTAACGGTAAATAAAGGTCCGGGCATCATAGCTCCCGACAACCCGACAACAAAAGCCGAAGCGAATATTCCCCATAAATTTAACAATGACGTCAACTCCCACTATATTTAATTATTTTTATTTCTCTCTCAGTCCTTAAACTCCTGCTATACTGTGTTAAGTAAGCCGAGCGAGACAACGTAGAAAAGCAAGAAATGAACTTTAGATCAACTTATGAAGTTAGGGCAGGAAAAGTACCTGCCCTAACGAAGTTTTACTATCATTTCTATCTCCACGGGAGCATCTAACGGTAGTTCCGCCACACCTACTGCGGACCGGGCGTGGCGTCCGGCCTCACCGAATACCTTCCCTAACAACTCCGAAGCTCCGTTTACGACCTGGGGTTGGCGGTTAAAGCCCGGCGCACTGCTTACGAAACCGGTAACTTTCACCACTCTATCAATTTTGTCCAAAGTGCCCACCACACTCCTGATGACACTTAAGCAGTTAAGTGCACAGATTCTCGCAGCCTCGTAGCCCTGTTCTTCCGTAAGCTCCCGGCCCACCTTGCCCTTGTATTTCAGTAAACCGTTAACAAAGGGAAGTTGTCCCGAGGTATAAACATAACCGTCAACCAATACGGCCGGAACATAGGCTGCGACCGGGGCGGGAGCTTCCGGTAAACTAAGACCCATTTCCCGCAGTTTTTCTTCATATGACACCTTCATCACCTCTTTTTTATTATGTTTTGATATATAAAAGTGCTAAATAATTATTCGTCCTAAGACAAGGACTATAAATACTAAATAGAAAAGACCGCCCCACATGAGAACAAAAGGTGTCAGTCGTTTCTTTCGGTAAGTATACCAGTAGACCACAGCAGTCGAAGTCAAGGCCAGAATGGCACTCACCAAGGCTCCCGGACTCAATTTCCACTCGGTCAGGGTAATGCCTAGAGCAGGAATCAGCGAACTTTGAAATACCATAGCGCCGGTGATGTTCCCCAGAGCCAGAGTATCTTTTCCCTTCCCAATCCAGATAATACTATTAAACTTTTCCGGGAGTTCCGTAGCGACAGGAGCGATAATCAGAGACAAAACAAACGGCGGCGTTCCCAATCGCACCGCCAAATGTTCAATACCCCGGACAAAAAGATGGGCTCCACCAACGATGATGGCAAGACTGGTCAATACCTGAACCAGAATCATTATTAAATCGGGCTCTTGCCGGTTTCTTTGGAAAAAAAGAGGGCTTAAATCATGTTCTTCACCGAGCGTTTTTTCTTCGTTAACTGTTTGATAGGCGTAGATAGCATAAGCCGCTACCAATCCCAGCGATATAATCATTCTTAAAAAACCGAGCCTGATCAGGCTGGCCAATACGGCAACTGCATATACCAGCAGGAAGAAGCCCAGGTCCCGGGTTATAACGGAGGGGTCAATATTCATCGACGGGAAATCGGGTCGTCTTTTGGCATGCATAACTACTGCCATACCGGCGATAAAAAAAGCCAGCGTACTCAACATAAAGGGGGCCCCCAGGATGGCTCCAATTCCGATTTCTTCGCCTGCTTCTCCGGCCCCAAAAAGAATAGCGATAATCGGTATCATGGACTCCGGCAAAGCCGTCCCTACAGCCGCCAGGATACTACCAACTGCGCCCTCGGAGAGATTAAGCTTCTTCCCTAACCATTCAATGCTGTTGGTAAAAAACTCCGCCCCCAGGAGAATAATCCCCAGGCTTACTAGCAACCAAGCGACATCTATCATATCTTTCCCCCCTGAATCCCTTCGCTCCAAATCATAGTCTATTTTCAACTTTAACGGAGCAATTTATGCTTTACAAATCTATCAGGTAGATTTTTCTTCGGTAAAATGCTGCCAGCTTTCGGTACCCCAATTTTCTTAATAAAGCTTTGGCCCTCATTAGATCCCTTCCTACGTCTTCCGCTCGGTGAGCATCAGAACCCAAGGTCACCGGTATGTTTAACCGAAAACACTCGGCTAAAATAGTTTCCTGCGGATAGATTTCCCCAACCGGCTTATACAGGCCACCCGTGTTTACTTCCACCACCATGCCGGCCTTCGCTATCCGGTGAAGCAGGGAGTTCACCAGGTCTTTTATACACTGCCGGGGACGGTATCCGAAAACTTTAATTAAATCCAAATGCCCGACAATGTCATATAAACCGCTATCCACCATACGGGCCACCAGTTGAAAATAAGTTTCATAAAGTTCGTCTATGTCCCAATGGGCATATTGATCTTTGTAGTCAGGATGATCAAACATCCAATCTCCGATCTCATGGACCGAACCTATCAAATAATCAAAGGGTAGGGAAGTGAGCTTTTGAGCCAAATTTGCGGCCGTTTCCGGCCGAAAATCTATTTCCAGACCTACACGGACTTCAATTTCGGGAAAAACTTTTCTCAGCCGGGGGAAAACGCTGAAATCTAACTGATCCAGATACCAATTATGTTCGGCAAAACCAATTTCCTCTATCCCCTGCTCCCGGGCAAAATCCAGATAACGACTCAAGTTTTCCAGAGTTTGACTTCCCTCTCCATGTCCCATACCATGCACATGATAATCAACCAGCATAGACCACCTTTAACCCCCTACACGGTAAGGCCCCGGGGAACTGATGCCGGGGCCGGAAAACTTTAATATTCGTTGGGCATCTTTTTCAATTGAGCCAGGGAAAATACAGGACCGTCGAGACAAACGTAACAGCTCCCAATGTTGCAACGCCCGCACTTTCCAATCCCGCATTTCATACGCATCTCCAGGGTAGTAAAAATCTGTTCATCTTTAAATCCGAGCTTTTCCATAGATTGCAGGGTAAACTTAATCATAATAGGCGGACCACAGATAACAGCCACTTTGTTTTCCGGCGAAGGGGCAAGCTCCTCCACAAAGGCAGGAACAAAGCCTACATGTCCGGTCCAATTCTCGTCCCCCCGATCTACCGTAACGTTAACTTCACAATCCTTCACCTGGGGCCAATTTTCAAAAAGGTCTTCCTTAAAAACCAGGTCGGCCGGGCTACGGGCTCCGTAAATAATCTGCAGGTGACCGTAATCTTCCCTATGTTGAATACAATAGTTAATTACCGACCGGACGGGAGCCAATCCAATGCCTCCGCCGATAAAGAGCATATCTTTACCCTTAAAGTCCTCTACCGGAAAACCATTGCCGTAAGGACCCCGGATACCTACCTCCTGACCAATCTCTGCTTCATGCAAGGCATCGGTCAAAATCCCTACTCTTTTGATGCTGAATTCCAAATGATCCTCTCCCTGGCTGGTTATGGAAAACATAGCTTCTCCTACGGGAAGAAGCGATAGCATAGCCAACTGGCCAGGCATGGGGGTAAAGGGTTTTCCCTGCTCAGTGGTTACATGAAAAGTTTTTACATCCGGCGTTTCATCAATTATCTTAGTTATTTTCCCTATTTGCGGCACCAAAGGATTGGAGGTCACAGCCGCATGGCTACTCATCCAGCTTCACCTCCTTAACCCGGTCGATCAGGCGGGTAATATCCATGTTTACCGGGCATTTGCTCAAACACCTTCCGCATCCCACACAGGCAAATTTATTATAGCGCTCGGGGAAATATTGCAGTTTATGCAGAAAACGGTTCCGCAGCCTCTCTTTTTTGGAGGGTCGAGGGTTATGCCCTCCGGCCATGCGGGTATACTCAGAAAACATACAGGAATCCCAGCAACGGAATTTAAAACCCTGGTCTCCCCGGTTTTCACTTTGAATATCGAAACAGTGACAGGTAGGACAAACATAAGTGCATATACCGCAGCCCAGGCACTTGTGATAGAGTTCATCCCACAGCGAATACTCAAACATTTTCTGTAATTTTTCCGTTATGCCCTCCGGGTCCACCTTTAAGGTACATTCCTCCGCTTTCGGAGCCGAAGAGCTGGCTTCACTGAAAAACTGTGTATAGGCATCGAGAAATTTCTGGCCGGCTTCGGTACGAGCTTCAAAACCCAGTTCTTCTCCTAAATCAAAGGCATTCACATCAGCCCCTGGGGCTTGGGCTGGATCAATTCCCCAGGAGGTACAAAAACAAGTAGGTTCCGGTTTGCGGCAACCCAGGGCTACCAGCAAAGTGTTGTCCCGCCGGCTCTTATAAAATTCATCTACATAACCTTTAGTCAGAAAGACATCGTCCAGCATCTCTAGGCTCTTAACGTCACAGGGGCGAATACCAAAAATAATCTGTGGTTCGGCGGTAGTAGCTACTTCGTCAACCGCCGCGGTCATCCCCTTCACATGGTAACTATACATTTTTTCCGTCTGCGGGAACAACAGATCTTTCGGCGGTAAAAGACTATTGCCTTCCAAATACAGATCTCCTTTATGCTGGCCCCACCGGGCAAAGCGGGTCACTCCTTCTACAGCCACCGGTGCGAAAATAGTCTGCTCAGCAGCAATCTTATCTAGTAATTCAGCAATTTTGGCTTTCTTAATAGTCTTCATACGGTACACCCTCCCCTAATTTCTACATGAATTGGTCCGGGTCATCCGGGTTGTATTTCCCTAGAGGAGGTTTGTCCTCTAAATCCACACCGGCGTCATAAGGACCAAACAGCTCATTTATATCCTTAATAATCTTCTTATTTAATTTCATTATAGGAATATTCATCGGACAAACCCGCTCACATTCACCGCATTCTGTACACCTACCCGCTACGTGCATAGCCCGGGTAATGGCAAAAAACTGGTTTTCTGAACGCACAACCCGCTTGCCGAGCCACCGCGGTTCGGCTAAATCGAAACAGCACTCCCGGCAGTTACACGCCGGACATACATTACGGCAGGCGAAACAGCGGATACACCGGTCATAATGACCAACCCAGTACTCGTACCTTTCGTCGGGGCTCATAGCTTCCAGTTCGGCTACATCCGAAAACCTATCCTCCTGACCCGCTGTTGCCACTACTTCCTCCCCGATTAGGTAATCATAAACCAAGGGATTCGGATAGCGACACTCCTGACATTTGGCGGCCAGAGGAAGTTTTTCCGGTTTCTCTTCTTCTAACTTAGCTGCCTCGGTAACATCTTTCATTCCCTTGCAGGGTATACCTACCAGCACTACTCTATCCCGCCGTATCTGGTTATCCTGCAACAACCGAATAATACCGCGGGAATCGCAGCCCTTTACAAAAAGAGCTATTTTACCTTCCAAGTGCTTGAAATCCAAGAGATATTTAGCTAAATTGTTAATACAAAACTCATCCCATACCAGACGCTCAACTTCTTCCGCCCGGCGCACAAAACACGGAGGTGATTGATACCAAAAAGTTCCCTTCTCCCAGCCAACTACATATTCCACTTCGTTCTTTTCCAAAAGCTCTTTGGCAATTTCTCTCATCTTTTGAGTTACTTCCTTCATTGTTCATCCCTCAACTTCCTATTCGGTCCAAGAGGTCTGATGTCTTCCGTCAGTTGGGTAATGGTTTCCGCAAACTTCGGACCCTCAGAACCGGAAATCCACCTGGCTTGAAAACGCTGAGGATCTATGCCGATATATTCGAGCAACC
>NZ_BDGJ01000111.1:34699-78907 GCF_002207765.1 Calderihabitans maritimus | reverse complement strand
TTGCCACTAACATAGTGGCAGTCACCGGGATGTCAGCCTGCCACAAGAACCGCATCGGCACCCCGTTGAAATGCCCGGACCACAAACTGGGGATTTACCCGGCCGGAACAGGGTACGCGAATAACACGTACATTGGGAGGATACTGAATTCTGTTTAAACCTGCAAGGTCGGCACCGGCGTAGGCACACCAATTGCAACAAAAAGCAACTATCTTGGGTTCCCAATTCTCCGCCGCCGGTTGAGTCGCTGTCCCTTTATCTACAGACATATCGCATCCACCTCCGCTAGGATCTGTTCGTTGGTAAATCCTTTCAGGTTCGCAGCCCCGGAACGGCAAGTTACCGTGCAGGTGCCGCAGCCCTGACATAATCCGGGGTTAACCGCCGCTACTTGGCGCTGCACTTCTTTTCCATGAACTCTTTCCTTGATTGTTTTCAGCTCAATGGCCTTATAAGGACACACCGGTACGCACAGGCCGCAACCGGAGCAGATACTTTCGTTAATTGAACATATCATGGGATCGGTAGCCATTTGGTCTTTAGAGAAAAGCGCACAGACTTTGGCTGCAGCAGCACTGGCCTGGGCCACCGTATCAGGAATATCCTTCGGCCCCTGGCAGGCCCCCGCCACATAAACTCCTGCCGTAAAGGTCTCTACCGGACGAAGCTTAGGATGAGCTTCCTGGAAGAAACCGTCCTTATCCGTGGTAAAGCCGACAATTTGTGCCAACTGGCTGGAACCCACACTGGGTACCATGGCGGTAGCCAGCACTACCAGGTCGGCTTCTACCTCCACGGGACGGCTTAAGAGAGTATCTTCCCCTCGTACTATTAATTTTTCACCCCGTTGGAATATCTTAGATACCCGTCCCCGGATATAAACAGCTCCTTCATGCAGAGAACGCTGATAAAATTCTTCATAAGTCTTGCCTGCTGTCCTGACATCCATGTAGAATACGATAGCCTGCGAATTTGGAATTTTTTCGAGAACCTGGTGAGCATGCTTAGCCGTGTACATACAGCAGGCACGGGAACAATAACTCTTACCTTTCGCCTCATCCCGCGAGCCGACACACTTGATAAACACTACTGTCTTAGGTTCTTTTCCGTCGGAAGGTCTTACAATTTTGCCTTCCGTTGGACCGGAAGCGTTAGCCATTCTTTCAAAATGCAGACCGGTAATAACATCGGGATATTTTCCGTAACCGTACTCCCCGTAAGTTTGCGTCCAGTCAAACAGGTCATAACCGGTAGCCATAACGATGGCACCGACTTTCTCGGTGACTAGCTTATCCTCATCTTCGTAATTAATAGCTCCCACCGGGCAGACCTTCTGACAAACGCCGCATTTGTTCTCCGTCAGCTTGCGGCAATTTTGGGCATCAATTACCGGCTTGTTGGGTACTGCCTGCGGGAAAGGTTTATATATAGCAGTTCTCTTGCCCAAACCCAGATTGAATTCACTGGGAACCTTCTTGGGACATTTGGTCTCACACAACCCGCAGCCGGTACATTTTTCATAGTCCACGTATTTGGCCTTCTGCCGAATTTTCACTTCGAAGTTCCCTATATATCCGGAAACTTCGGCTACTTCTGAATAGGTATAAAGTTTAATATTAGGGTGCTGCGCCGCAGCAACCATCTTGGGCGTGCTAATTCAGGCAGAGCAGTCGAGGGTAGGGAACGTCTTATCTAGCATAGCCATTTTTCCGCCTATAGTCGGTTCCCGTTCTACCAGTAACACCTCATATCCGGCATCGGCGATATCCAGAGCCGCCTGCATACCGGCAATACCAGCGCCGACGACCAACGCCCTTTTAGTCACCGGAATACTGCTTATCTGCAACGGTTCATTTTTCAGAACCTTAGCCACACTCATCCGAACCAGTTCCATAGCTTTGACCGTAGCCTTTTCCTTATCTTTACTGTGAACCCAAGAACACTGTTCCCTTATATTGGCTATTTCCAGTAAATAGGGGTTTAGTCCGGCACTTTCCAAAGTCTTACGAAAAGTTGGTTCATGGAGACGCGGCGTACAGGAGGCCACTACTATCCGATCAAGACGGTGTTCTTTAATGGCCTTACGTATTACTTCCTGACCCGGCTCCGAACACATGTACTTGTAGTCGGTAGCAAATACAACTCCCGGAATTTGCTTAGCCGTTTCGGCTACTTTTTCCACGTCTACTACGCTTGCAATGTTTGAACCACAGTGGCATACAAAAACACCAACTCTCTTCATGCCTCTTCCCTCCTCGTTGTAGGATGTCGTAACAAGTCTTTTTCATTTATTAACGTCTTAGCGTCAACAAAGTGACGTTCTATTCCGAGTTCCTTGGGGGCATATCCCATAGCCAGACCTACCAGTTCTGTAAAATAGAAAATGGGAAGATTGTACTTGATTCCATACCGCTGCTCTACTTCTTTTTGTCTCATATCCAGATTAAGCAAACATAGGGGACATGCGGTTACAATGCATTCCGCTCCCGCTAGCTGAGCATGGTATAAGATGTCATTAATCATCTTCAATCCTATCTCAGGCTTAGTAGTCGAATGAGCGGCACCACAACACTCGGTCTTATAAGGCCAGTCGACCGCCGTACCGCCAAGAGCTTCCATTAATTTATCCATAGTAGTAGGATTCTCCGGATCGTCAAATTCAGTTAATTGCGGCGGTCTAACTAACAGGCAACCGTAATAAGCAGCAACCTTTAAGTTGGTGAGCGGTCTCTTCACTTTTTCTTTAACGGAATCTAGTCCTACATCCGTAACAATTACATCCAGCAGTGCTTTCACCTGATTCGATGCAGAATAATTCATCTCAATAATATTTTCAATCGTCTGACGGGTAGCAGCTGATTCTCGAACCGCCTTGGCCGTAGCCTTCAGACGACTGAAACAGGCGGCGCAGGGAACAACTACATCCAGGCCTTCCTTTTCCGCTATAGCTAGATTGCGCGCGGGCAAGGCAAGAGCCAGTAAGTGGTTAGTATTATGGGCGGCAGAAGCACCGCAACAATTCCATTCGGGGATTTCCCAGAGTTCAATGCCTAAATGCTTGGCTACCGCCCGGGCAGACAGATTATATTCAATACCGGTTGCATGTAGAGAACATCCAGGATAGTAGGCGTACTTCATCAGCCCTCACCCCCTTGTGTCTTAACCCTTTGAAATATACGTTTAACAGCACCGCCGTCCTGAATCTTATCCGCCTGCAGGTGAATTTTACTGTTTTTGAATAACGTCGGGGCCAGGTTGGCATCTTTGAAAAATTGACCTGTCTTTAAATTATACTGTAATATCAACCCCATTTCATGGACCCGTCCGTACTTTTCTACTGAGTTTAGAAAGAGATCGGCAAAAAGATCAATGTTCCTTTCCGCCACCATTCCTCTCCTTTTAGCTTCGATCCGAAGCGTCTCCATAACTTTTGCCAAATCTATGTTTTTAGGACACCTGACCGAACAAGTTTCACAGCAGGCACACAACCAAATAGTATGCGAGCTCAGAGCCTCCTGCTCCATCCCTAACTGGATCATACGCATTACTTGACGCGGGGTGTAATCCATGGCAAAACTTACCGGGCACCCCGCCGTGCATTTCCCACACTGGTAACAACTACTGGGATCAACATTGCTATGCTTCTGAATATATTCCCGAAAACTATTTCCGTTTTTAAGCGTTTCATTTAACTGAAGCTTCTCCATTCTATCCCCCTCTTTTTAACAAGATGCGCTCTTGTACTGTTCAGCACAAATAAAGCAAAAAAGAAACCTACGCTAATTAACACATAGGGATAACGTTCGCTATCAAATTATTAATTTCCTGCTGATTTTTTAGAAATTTGCCGAGTCTTTGAGCACAAAAAAAGAGTGGGCATTAAGCCCACCCTATCTATTTAAAGGCTTCCCCGTGGCATGATCTGCAGATCTGCCGTGAGGGAAGCCTGGTATTGGTTTGTGGATTATGAACCAACCCCTCATGGCAGCGGGTACAAGCCATCTCCATAGCAAAATGTTTTTGATTGTGGGGGCCGTTGGATTTATCAACTACTTCTTGATGGCAGCGAAGACATCTTCGGGAAAATGACCAGGTTTCACTGTTAATCTTAATAGGAGTTTCATAAGTTTGCGTAAAATGGTGATAAACTTCTCCTAAGGCCTTAATCTTAGTTTTGATCAAACCGACTAATCCGGGATCAGAATGACACTTGAGACAATTGACATTTCGGTGGCTGGATGTTGTCCAAGAGGTATAAAATTCTTTCATTTCATGACAAGACGAACAAAATTCCGGCCTTGAGGTGTATTCAATTCCTAAAACTATAAGTGCAGTTATAGCTAATACGAAAATGATAAATATTCTAAAGTTCATTTATCACCGGCCCCTTTCACTAATTTAATATCTCCGTTCGTTTTACTTTTAACCTGCAAAATTATTGTTAACAAACACAGAATCTACACTACTTACAAAGCATTGGGTGCATAAATAAAAACCGAATTACTAAAAATAAACGTTGTGAGAAAAAATACGAAAGGAGGATAACCCAGGTGGCTAAAGTAATGGCTGTTTTTGACAATGTTAACCAAGCTCAAAATGCAATATCATTTCTTCGCCAGGCAGGATTTGACCGGGAAATCTCCTTGGTGACTAAAGAAGAACATTATGACCAGGGAAACAACGGGGAAGCTCAAAATCCCGTTGGCAATGGAGTAACTACCGGTGGAGTCTTGGGTGGACTGACGGGCCTCGCTGTGGGTGCCGGGGCGTTAGTAATTCCCGGATTGGGACCCCTTATTGCGGCCGGACCTCTTGCCGGACTGATATCCGGCGCCGCTACCGGAGGCATAGCCGGGGGATTAATTGACTGGGGTATCCCGGAAGAAGAAGGCCGGAAGTACGAAGAAGATGTGCGGCAGGGGAAAACTCTCGTTTCGGTCCAGACTACCGAAGATAAAGTTCCGCAAGCCGTCAACATACTGAAAGACAGCGGCGCGGCTGAAGTGAAGAAACATTAGAAAAAAGTGCCCTGCTGGATAGGGCACTTTTTCATATCTTGAATATATTTACTATAGCTTTTAACCGGTCCGCTGTGGCCGTAAGGTTAAATCCTGTCTTCTTTCCTTCGTATCTTAGATTTTTCAATAGTTCTAAGATTCCGGTATTGATAAGATACCTCCAGCCACATGTACACCAGGACTAAGTAAATCAGCGCTCCTAATAACATGGCATATACTCCCAGAAAACGATAAAGTAGATAAACTTCCAGGCTGAAAATAGCCATCAAAACTAACCCCATCCCCCAACCCCAGACCGCCAAGATCATTTCCGAAAATACTTTTTTAAAAGCTCCGCGCAGTATATGCCAGTTCAATTTATCACACCTCAGTTAACTTCTTTCCCAAATTTCTCTGCCAGAGAATTTTCCTCCATTTATTCTGGATAAAGGTTCTAATTCCTTCTTAAATTCCTTAAAATTACCTATTCAAATAACTGAAAAATTTAGCCGGTTTCTTTCTTTCTCTTTTTCTTATTCGCCCGTCTTCTTTTTTCCTCGGCCGCTTCAACACTGGCTCTTAAGGCTTCCATAAGATCTACCACTTTTGCCTCTGTTGGCCGATAAGGAATCTCAACCTTCTCTTTAGCTAATTTTTTTTCAATTAGTTCCCGCAACGCTTCTCGGTACTCACTGCGGTATTTGTCCGGTTTAAAAGGTGTTGAAAGGTTTTCAATTAAAGTAACAGCCATCTTCAATTCATTATCATGGATTTGTACTTTACCGCGCATCTCCGGAATATCTTCAGGCGTGCGAATTTCTTCCGGGTAAAACATGGTTTCCATCAAAAGCAGATTTCGGTATAAGCGGATACTAGTCAGGTGTTCTTTAGATCTTAAAACCACCTTGGCCACAGCGACCTTGCCTGTTTCCTTTAAAGCTTCATAAAGGAGACGATAAGCTTTCACTCCGTACTCACCGGGGGCTAAGAAGTAAGACTTTTGATAATAAATAGGATCAATTTCCTCTAAGTTTACAAAATCAATGATGTCTATAGTTTTAATTGTATTCAAAGGAAGTTCTTCCAAATCCTCATCCCGCAAAACTATATACTCACCTTTTCTATATTCATAACCTTTGACAATTTCCTCCATACCAACTTCCCGGTCGCACACGGGGCAAACCTTTTTATACTTTATAGGAGTTTTACATCGGTCGTGTAAATAAGTAAATTTAATACTTTTGGATTCTGTTGCCGGATACAACTTTACGGGAATATTTACCAGGCCAAAAGATATGGCTCCTTTCCATATGGTACGCATGAATTTTCCCCTTTCTTTTTTGCCATTATTATTTGGGGAAAAATATTTTAAAATGTATAAGTGAAAAAAGTTCTTCCGGTGACAGAAAAAATACAACATATATAAACCAAAACTACAAAAAATATAAATGGTGCGTAGTATAATAAATTATTTTCAAGGAGGTTCTTTATGGCTAGAAGGCGCGGTTTAATGTCTGAAGAACTCAAGTATGAACTGGCTAAGGAACTGGGGGTAGACCACATCGTCCGGACTGAAGGTTGGGGAGGCGTTTCTTCCCGCAACTGTGGTAACCTGGTGAAACTGGCCATAGAGCGCGCCGAAAGGAGCCTGTTGGAAAGAGAAAAGGTTTAACCTGCGCACCGGGCGCCGGGTTCTCCCGGCCTACATATTATGAACCTTGAAAATAAAAAAACCCCTTCATGGGGAACCTTATTGCAAAATCTTAACTCTTATAAAACATTTTATGAAATATTATATTTTTTTATTTTCCTATATAACGTACTACGAGCCACCCCTAATTTTCGGGCAGCCAAGCTTATATTTCCCTCACATTCCCGAATAATCTCCAATAACATATCCTTTTCCGCTCGTTCAACCGGCCCTAGTTGTACAGCCGTTGTGTCCGCAGGGGTTGAAGACATAAGTTCTCTTGGAACTTGATCAATTCTTAACTGTGGTTCGTTAGCCAGGACTACCATACGGTGAATAACATTTTTCAATTCCCTGACATTACCCGGCCAATCGTAATTCATGAACAAGTTTATTACTTCAGGATCAACCTTGTAATAGCTTGCCCCAAATTCATCTAAAAAATGTTCGACTAAAGAAGGAATATCTTTTTTCCTTTCCCGTAAAGGCGGAATTCTTAAAGTAATTACATTTAAACGGTAGTAAAGATCTACCCGGAAATGACCAGCCTTAACTTCTTCCATTAAATCTTTATTGGTAGCTGCAATAACTCGCACATCAACTGGGATAACCTTTTTCCCTCCAATACGTACCAGCTCTCTTTCTTCCAGCACGCGTAAGAAGTTGACCTGTTCCTCCAAAGACATTTCTCCAATTTCATCAAGAAATATAGTTCCCCCATTGGCCAGCTCGAATTTGCCAGGATTTCCGTTCTTACTGGCCCCGGTAAAAGCTCCCCCTACATAACCGAACAACTCACTACCAATCAATTCCTTCGGTATCGCTCCACAGTTTATAGAAACAAAAGGCTTATACCTCCGGCTGCTGGCCGTGTGTATTGCCTGCGCCACCAATTCCTTTCCGGTACCGCTCTCTCCCAGGATTAAAATAGTGGCCTCACTTTTAGCAGCTTCTTTAGCCATTTCTAAAGTCTCTTTAAAAGTTTCATCTTCACATATGATGTCCTGAAAAGTATATTTGGCAGAGAAGTTATGTGGTCGGGTTTCTACAGGACAACGTTTAGACCGTCTTACTATTACCAGCGCACCTATTGGATTCCCATTTCTTTCAACCATTTTTGCCGTAGCCTTGTAACCGGACAACTTACATTGTTCTTCAATTTTAATTTCTTTTTCCCTGATTCTCTGTTCCGTTACTTCTCGACTTAGAGTATAAATGTTGTTAAGTAGTTTTTTGGCTGGCTGCCCTACTAATTCTCTGGTATCAATAGCCAGAACTCTACTCACTTTTTCATTTACCTGAATAATCCTACCTCTGGAATCTAAAGCTATAATTCCGTCTGTGCTATAATCTTTCTCAGCCTGAATAAAAGCTTCCATTATTTGTTGCTGCTTCAATATATCTTGTTTGAGCAGCTCCTTTTCAATAGCATTGGCCTGGGCTACCACAATTCCTAGACTATGTGGCTGGTGAGATTGTCGATAACCGGTGAGATCCAAAACCCCAATAAGCTCTCTGGTAACAGGATCTCTAATAGGTGTTGCCGAACAAGTCCAACCATGCCACCCTCTGCAGAAATGCTCTGCCGCAAATACCTGAACGGGTTTATTTATGCTTATAGCTGTACCTATAGCATTGGTCCCCGCCCCCTGCTCACTCCAATCGGCACCGCACACAAAGTTCATTTCGGAGGCCCTATATTTAACTTCTTCGTTTCCGTATATTTGTAAAATGCGTCCCTTCGCGTCACACAGTACAACCAGGTGGTTAGTCCCTTCAATAATATCTGCCAGCAATCTTAGATAAGGTTCCGACACCTGTATAAGCTCGTTTTTCATCCTAATCTCTGCCAATTCATCATCAGTTAAAACAATCATTGCTCTGAGAAGTTGGGGATTAATACCTCTTTCTTCACACCTGCGCCACGATTCACCTATTACGTTCCTCACGCGGCTAGTTTCTAAGTCCCGGTAAGTAACAAATGTTTCCCATGATTTTTCCAACTTTCTGCTTAATTCCTTAAGGTCACAACCGCAAGCCGATGGGGTGACTAGCCACGAGTTTTCCACAAACAGCCCTCCTTTCTTCCTTTAAATTGTCTTAAAATTAAAAATTATCTCATTATTTATGTTATCACTTCTCCTTAAAGCCGGTCAATAAAACTGTCCCCGTTGGAAAATGCCGCTCCCTAATGGTCATTTTAGTCTGTGAATTGCATTTCATAATATCTATCTGCTCAACGGTTATATTCAAGAGTAAATGGTTATTTATCGTGGTTGAATGGAAATTCATCCGTTTATCTTCTCGGTCACACCGGTTGGTTGCAATGATGCCATTAAGTTACATTTTTTGCAATTTTCTTCGAATCTTTATTAAAAGATTAATTTTTATTACAGTTGCAGCTACCACCTTTTAATGTTATAATATTTACATCAGATGGCATCTTATGGGAGCCATACTGCGATTTTCATAATTTAGTGCAGTTGTCCAAAATTGCCGCTTGGAGCCAGGTAGGACCAAGACGGAAGGAAAGCAGGAAGAAAGCTTTAACCTTCTGGATTCTTGTCCGGAAGGTTTTTTAATTGTCGGGTCATAAACATCGGAAGGGGGGGGGACAGGTATGGCTGTAGTTTTTGGTATTGATAATTTCCGTTTCGTAAATTCCGTGCAAAATAAAGCGGATCTAAAAACTTGTCCTAAATGTAGAAGTGAAAAAATCGCCATAGGTAAGATAGCCGGGCCGGTGAGTTTTTTTGCCAGTGATGATTTTTCTCAAGAAGGAGAACCAGTTTTGATATCCAGCATTTTTGCCGTTTACTGCGACCACTGCCATGAAGTAACCTTAAAATTAGGATAGAAGTCCTTCCTTGTTTTGGAAGGACTTCTGCCACTTAAGGAAGAATACCACTCTACACCATTATCCAATCAATACGTCCTCACCTTTCAACCAAAGTGGCAATACCCTGCCCTCCACCGATACACAAGGTGGCCAGACCTTTCGAACTGTTCCGCTTGAGCATTTCATGAATCAGGGTAACCAGAATCCGAGCGCCACTGGCACCAATGGGATGTCCTAGAGCTATTGCCCCACCGTTGACATTAGTCTTGTCTGGATCAAACCCTAATTCTCGACTTACGGCTACGGCTTGGGCCGCAAATGCTTCATTTGCCTCCACCAAATCAATTTCCTCAACAGTCCATCCTGCCTTATCCAGAACTTTCCGGGTAGCATAAACTGGCCCCATTCCCATAATCGCGGGGTCTACTCCTGCTGAAGCATAAGCCACTATCCTGGCCAACGGCTGAATTCCTAATTGCCGGGCTTTTTCTTCTGACATAAGGACTAAAGCGGCTGCTCCATCGTTAATCCCGGAAGCATTACCGGCGGTAACGGTTCCATCCTTTTTGAAGGCAGGCCGTAATTTGCTCAGCTTCTCCACCGTGGTTCCGAAGCGCGGGAATTCGTCCTGCTTAAACTCAATGGGATCGCCTTTTCTTTGAGGAACCTTCACCGGAACGATTTCATCTTCAAACCTACCAGAAGTAATAGCCTTCTCGGCTCGTTGTTGACTTCTGGCCGCAAATTCGTCTTGCTCCTCCCGGGTAACGTTATATTTAGCCGCAATATTTTCGGCAGTTATTCCCATATGAACATCATTAAAAGCACACCATAGACCGTCATTGATCATGGAATCTATTAATTGATCATTCCCCATACGATAGCCCCAGCGAGCCTTACTTAAAAGATAGGGAGCGGCACTCATATTTTCCATACCACCGGCTACTATGATTTCCGCATCACCGGCCCTGATGGCTTGAGTTGCCAGATTGACAGCCTTTAAGCCCGACCCGCATACTTTATTGATGGTAAAAGCCGGCTTTTCTATCGGAATTCCAGACCGGACAGCTGCCTGCCGGGCCGGATTTTGTCCTAATCCAGCCTGCAAAACATTACCCATAATTACCTCATCTACCTGGTCCGGAGTGATTCCCGCCTTTTCCAAAGCAGCCTTAATTACCACACTTCCCAATTCAACCGCCGGCACTCCTGCTAAGGTTCCACCCATACTTCCGATGGCAGTCCTGACCGCACTGACAATTACGACTTCTCTCATGTTTTCCAACTCCTTTCCTAATATTTTTTTATTTTTTTAAAATTAAAAAAATTTTATGCTCAAATTTTCTCGCCTCATCCAGGTAAAAACTCAGCAGTCCGAAGGATGAATTGCTGTTTCCATTCAGGCTACAATTTGAGACAGGTCGGCAATTGGCAGTAAGAATAGTCAAAGGCTAAAATGATAATAATATAACAAAATTGGCAAAGGCCGACTTATCTCCCTTTGAATTGGGGAGTTCTTTTTTCCAGAAAAGCCAGGATTCCCTCCCTACTGTCCTCACTTTTCCCGGCGGCAATCATGGCTTGACGTTCTTTCTCCAGTTGAGTTTCCAGCGTCGGTAACAGGAAACTATTCAGAAGCATTTTAGCTTGAGCAAAGGCAAAAGTAGCTCCCGCGGCCAGCTTTTGGCCCCATTCCTGTGCCACAACCAGTAGCTCCTCCGGTGGTACTACCTTGCTGACCAGTCCCATCTGTAAAGCTTCTTGCGCATCGATAACCGGATCCGTGAAAACCAGTTCGCTGGCCTTACCCAAGCCTACCAGTAAAGGAACGAAAACAGTCCACCCTCCATCCGGTACCAAACCGTTGGCCGTGTAAGCCTGGCGGAATTTTGCCGTATCGGAAGCAATACGCAGGTCACAAGCTAAAGCCAGGCTCATTCCGGCTCCAGCGGCAGGCCCGTTGATGGCTGCGATTACCGGGCGGGGTAAAATCCGGAGATCAGTAATTGCTCTATGTAATACTTTGGTGATGTCTCCGATAACTTTGTCCAGTTGCTTTGTCTTCACTCCTTCCTGCATGACCTTGAGATCGCCGCCGGAACAAAAGGCTTTACCCGAACCAGTAATTATTACCGCCCTAATCTGGGAATCATTACAAAGCTCCAGCGCTCTCGAAAGCTCTTCCGCCATGGGAACATTGATGGCATTGTAGAACTCCGGCCGATCCAGGGTGATAGTCGCCACACCCTCATCCACTTGAAACTTGATATTCTTAAAATCCATTAAACACCTCCCCCTCCGTAAGTTTATTTTCTTTAATTTAAGTTATAACTTCAAATAATTTTCTTTCTACCGGAGTTAGGATTTCAGCTCCTTTCTCCGTAACTAATACAGTGTCCTCTATATCAACCGCCCCCCAACCTGGAATGATAAACTTTGGTTCGATAGCCAGTACCATACCTGCTTGTAGGGTTACAGACTCAATAGGATCGAGAGTCGGTGGTTCATCATTCTCTAAACCCACCCCATGACCTATGTATTTCCCCTTCATTCTTCCATAACCTTGAAAGTATTCCAGATAACCTAGTTCCGAGGCAGTACTTTCGGCCACGTTATACAAATAGTCTGACTTTACTCCCGGTCGTATTTCTCTTATAACCCTGTCTTGTATTTCTAGGACTGCCTCGAAAATTTCTTTTTGCCGGCTGTTGGCCCTTCCTGCCACATAAGTTCTCGCAATGTCAGCATGATAACCATGCCGATTGAGCGGAATATCAATGACCACCAGTTCCCCTTCTCTTATCACTTTAGTTGAAGCTCCCCACGCCAAAGAGGGACTAAGGCCAATTCCCGTAACCGTCATAGCGCTGCCAGATATTTCCCAACAATTTTCACCAGCCGCTATGATACCATCCGGATGTAAAGAAGCATCCCAACGCCGGTTTCTGACTATTCCTTCCAGCTCACAAGCCCTCAAAGACCCCAACACCCGGGAAGCCAATTCCAATTCGGTAATACCATCCCGGAGATTTTCCATAATTGCCTGGTGAGCTACCTTGTAGAGGGCAGCTGTTTTCTTAATAGCTTCTATCTCTCGGACGTCCTTCACCATCCGCTGTTCTAAAATCAGAGGAGAAATATTCTTAAACAAAAAACCTGCTAATTCCCTCTTTATTTTGTTATAAAGCAGCGCCGGTAGTACATCTTCCGTGATTCCGATGGTACCGCTTTTTATTCCCCGCCGTTCCAGTTCCTGCTTGACAACCCGTAGACTCCCCCCATCAACTTGACACTCCGCCGGCAGAAAAGTTTCCTTCTTCACAAAATCCCAAGCCCGCCTGATAAACAAGATCGGTTCCCCGTCCTGCGGCACAAAAAGATTACAGGGCTGGGCCGTACCAGCATAGTAATAGACATCCCTCGGATGCATTAAAAGGGCTCCTGTAAAAGCATGATCCTGCATCAGAGATTGTAGCCTTCTTAACCGATCTAGCAATATTAATTCCTCCCCAGGCTCAAAAATCTTCTCCCCCCAGGGCTAAATCATCAGGATCAACTGCCCTAGGAATATCTTCTCCCTCCTGGCACCATACTCTTTTAAGACCTGTATCGCTTAGCAATGACATCACCTGGTCAATGTGACGGTCGGATGCTTCCCCTTCCCCTCTCATCCTGAAGGCCGACTGATACACAATGAGGTTGACATCTATGTTCCTGTCCAGAGAAGCCAGTCTTTTGCCCATACTGAACAATTCTTCCTCCGAAATAAGTTTGGGATGATAAGGAAGGCCAACTGCAAGGTGAAGTTTATTGGCATACTTAGCAACTATATATTCAATGCTTTGCCATGCAGTATCTAAGTACCTCCTGGCAAGCTCCTTGTTCTTAACTCCAGTTATCTTTATGAAAGTATCAAGTTCCTGGGCCTTAAGGTCCGGAGAAATATCGGTCATACCTGCATCATATAGCTCATCAATATAATCTTTCGTAAGAACCGATGCATTGGTATCTACCTGAATTCTAAGCTGTTTATATTTAGCCTTTAGTTCTCCAATAAAAGCCACTAACCACCTGCGGTTTAAAGTCGGTTCTCCCCCTGATATTCCGATCCGGAAGTTGCCCTTGGAACCTATCATCTGGTTAACCAAACCGGCGGCCTCCAATGGGTTTAAAGGCGTTCCGGTAGAGGCAAAGGTGATGTTCCAATTATGACAGAAATCACAGTTGAAATTGCAACCGCAGGTAAAAACAGAAACACTGGCATGAAAATAGTTCGGGTAGAGCGATACCAGCCTAAGGGGCGGATGTCTCTCGATTTCTTTCGGTTGGGTTATTATCTCCATTTCCTCCAGGATTTCCGTACAACAACTCCTTACCAGCTTATCATTAACCAATACCGCGCAATTAAAGCAGCCTCCACTACAGCAATTCTGGGAAGATCTTAAGTTTTTCCCGATAAATTCTAAAGCCTGGCCAACAGTTATGCCGGCAGGTACGGAGTAACGTTCTCCATCAACAATAACGTTTGTCGAAACCCGGTCCTGGTTAAAAAAGTATAACGATCGCGCCCCTGTAGGACAGCCTTTAACACATATTCCACAACCCAAACAAATCTTATTTCCACCAGGGCATTCTACTAAATATTCACAAAAGCCACAATTAATACATTTTGAATTTCGCTTTATCCTGGCTAACATTTTTACCTACTCCCAAATGATCTTTATTCCGCCGACCTCGGAGGCAAATCTCCACCGATAATTGTTCCAAAATTCTTCTTCCATCTGCGGCGTTATATTTTCGGGATTAGTCACTTTATACTTTTCGCTAAAGTATTGATAAAATTCCTCCTTTTGAGGAATATTTAGAACCAGTTGGTCGATTCTGGCTATAGGAATAAAATCTAAAGCTGATTCTAAATCCTCAATTATATTAACAACGCTTCCCTTACCAAAGGTGAGACAATGATCTAAGGCAATGTAAATACTATCAGGAAACTCTACATTGTGGTAGTAATTAGATACTGTTTCCATAATTACCTTCTTACTGAGTTCCGTCTTTGTCAAATATAATTTACTGGAGTTAGAAAACTCCATATAGAACACCGTCCCCTCCGATTAATAAAAATTAATTTACCTTTGGCCCCCCGAAGGGAGGCCAAAGGTCTATAGTAAATTTTCAGCTTTATTTAAAGAACTCTTCCTTCGGCTCATAGCCAAATTCTTCTTCCGTAAGAGGTTCCCAGGAGTCTGGGAAGGCCATATCAGGTTCGTTCTTGAGGCCTTCAAACCACTGGCTGAGGAAGCGTTTTCTCGCGGCCTTACCTCTATAAGGTAGTTCATGATAGGGGATATGAGCATACATCAGACAGTAAGCAGGTCCCATAGTTGCTCTGTTAACTAAATGTTGATCCATAATGCAGTTCATAACAACCGGTTGTCCTTTCTCGGCGATGGAGTAAGCTTTCTTGAGGTCTTCTCTGAATTTTTCTGATCGGTTGCAAACCATACCGTAAGCACCAATCGATTCGGCAAATTTTTCAAACTGAATATCGATTGGCCGCTCTTCACCCATCTGCTTATGACCTTGCCAGATATTACCGTAAACATCCTGATCACCGAGCACATCCCAGTTCGGCCCGTACCAAATATACTTCATACCGGGCATCCAGCCACCATTATTAGTCACGAGATAAACAATAGGTAGTTTATGTCTTACGGCAACCTCTACGTCCCATCCGGCGTTCATCATACCGGAATCGCCCATCAGGGCCAGTATGGGCAGGAGCTCACCCTTCTCCATATCGCCAAAGGCGGCACCTATCGCCTGGCCAACACCGTGTCCTACGCCAGCCTGGTCGTTGGCCGTGATACAGGAGGCAGGTCTGGTAAACTCCAGGTAGGGCATGACAAAATCGGACATGGTATAACCGTCAATCATTACTCTCGTCTTGCTACCATACAGTTCATCATTGACCTCTCTGATAATCTGCGACATATAACCATAATGCAGGATATCTTTTTCCCGGTAGCGCGGATGATCCGGTCCATACTTGTAAGCTTTATCCCGTCGTTTGGATACCGCTTGCGCATGGCTTTCCTGGCACTTCCTCAGCCACTCATCTCTTTCCGGACTGAGCTGTGCCTGCAAGTTGTTGGCCTTGATATAATCGTTAAGCTGCTTGAACACCGCCTTTAAATTCCCCAAGAGAACTTCCAGGGTTTTAATGTAGGTCCATACCTGCTCCTGACAGTTGGAAATTTGAATTGTCTGAGGCCAGCCCCGGCCGTAACCATCGAAGAAACCTACTTTCAAGCCGGCACTGATCATCAAGTCAATGTCTTTTCTAAAGGGCGGGAACCCCCGATGATAATTTTTGTGTTTTTCAGAAATTACCGCCCGGCCCAACCTTCTGGTGGTGAAAGGTATCTTCATTAAATTAACAAATTCTTCCATTTCTGGCCCTGCTTGATCCCAGGCCGCCTGATCTCCTATGATAAGGAACGGTCTCTTGGCCTCTACAATAGCTTTAGCTGCTTTGGCCACAGCCTCCGGGTTGGCAGCGGAAGTAAGCGGTTTTGGTGTATCCTCGCCGCGCCATTTTTCTACGTAATCGCTATGTTTCTGGAAGAAGCCACCCCAGTAATGCTGTCTCATCTCATCGTCTTTGGAGAATAAAAGGTCAATACCCAGCTCAAAGGCCACCGGTGCTCTGGGCGCCGCCTGGGCGATTTTGAAACCCCTGGTCAGGAATTGTTTGACTTGCCACGGGTAGATTACCCGCGGGCTCCACTTGGTAACATGTTCGAAGAAACGGTGGGCATAACTCTCCTGAATGGTGTTAAATAAGCCGTCGTGCTCAACCTCAATTCCGCCAGCCAAGTAAATTATCGGCGTGTTGGAAAGCCAGGCTTGTTGCATGGCCGAAAAGGAGTTGCCTGTACCTGGTCCGACCGTGCCGTAGCAAACAGCAGGTTTTTGGGTGACCTGCGAATAAGCTTCACCGGCATAAACGGCATTTTGTTCGTGGGCAAAGGTAATTGTTTTGATCCCTATGCGGGAAATGGCGTCTATAAAATGCCAGATATGTCCTCCGGGAACTCCGAAAGCAATATTAACGCCCTGTTCCCTCAAAATCTCGGCTATATATTTCCCTACGCTGGGATAAAGTTCCCGTTGCCCTAAAGGAATATCTAATTTCTTTTGGGCTTCTTCATCAAATTCGATGCCTAATCTTACCATTCACTATCTCTCCTTTCTTTTGTCTTACTTTCAGTTTTCTCACCTAACTTTTTCGTTTGCAAATCCCTCTGCCCCCGCAAGCGCTCCATTCCGCCCCTACAACATATTTCCCACCTCCCTACACTCAACCATTAACCCCTCCAGCTAAAACTCTTTCTAAACATACTGCCTTTTAACCGGTATAAACAGCCATTAATATTCATAAAAACCTTTCCCCACTTTACGTCCCAAGTAACCAGCAGTTACCATTTTTCTAAGTAACGGGCACGGGCGATACTTGGAATCGGAAAAACCTTCGTATAATACCTCCATAATGGCCAGACAGGTATCTAATCCTATAAGATCAGCTAATTCCAGCGGTCCCATCGGTTGGTTGGTACCAAGCTTCATGATGGTATCAATTGACTCCTTAGTAGCTACACCTTCATACAGGGCGTATATCGCCTCATTAATCATGGGCATCAAAATTCGGTTAGCCACAAATCCAGGGTAATCATTTGCTTCACTGGGTACTTTCCCTAACTCTTTAGCCAGTTGAACTACCGTCTGGTAGGTTTCGTCACTGGTCTCAAACCCTCTGATCACTTCTACCAACCGCATGACCGGGACCGGGTTCATGAAGTGCATACCGATTACTTTGTCCCGGCGGGTAGTAGCCGTAGCTATTAGAGTGATAGATATAGACGACGTATTAGTCGCTAAGATAACATCGGGTGAACATATCTGGTCTAACCGGCGAAAGAGGTCCAACTTAAGCTGAACCTTTTCGGTAGCGGCCTCCACCACAAAATCTACTTCCTTGAATTCTTCCAGACTGGTAGTGGTCCTAATCCTTTCTAATATTTGGTCCTTATCAGCCGCACTGATCTTGTTCTTGTCTACGCTTCGTTGGATGTGTTTGCTGATAGTCTTTAAGCTCCCCTGGAGGATCTCTTCATTAATGTCATTCAAGATTACCTTAAAACCCTTGCTAGCGGCCACTTGGGCTATACCACTGCCCATTTGGCCGGCTCCGATTATACCTATGGTTTGAATTCCCATCATCCAACCTCCTCCACGATTTTCCTCTTAGGCGAGACGTATTCAGACCCATTTTCTTGCCTGTTTTCTCGTCTCCAGCATCTCGAAAAATGCCTCAATCCGGTTCTTAACCTGGGCGTCGGCATAATCCCTGGGATCCACCATGTCACCTTCTAGTATCAGAGTGGGAATGCCGTACTTTTCCTCAAAGATTTTTCTCTGGTATGGTAGAAAGCCGGAACTTATTTTACATCCGTACAGAATAAAACTGATGATACCATCTACCTGATAATCAAGAGCCTTGGGAATGATCAGATGGGGTAATTTTTGTCGCAGAGAAGTCATGTACCAGACCCCGTACAGGTACTTTCTGGCCAAACTTTCATATGGTTTAGCAGGATCCATTCGACCGCGACTGTAGTGAAAATACTGAGTATAGGTTTCTATCACGCTTACTGCATCGAAGTTGTGCAGATAATTAAAGATTCCTAAAGTATACCAAGGCGGAATATTGTCAAACAAAAGACGAAACCTCTCGTTTTCTATCACCCCTATCCCTTTTTCCACCCTTTCCTTCACTTCGTCTCGCAAACGGCGGTAGAAATCCACTGCTTCCTGGCTTCCGGCCCACTGGACTATAGGCATCAGACAAGACAACATATCTTCTGAGGCGGCCGGAGAGGGAACATTTTTCCGCAACTGCTGAACTTCTTCAAACAAGGCAGAAGCCTCGCCCGACAATCTCACTACTTCTTTGAGACGGTCTTCATCCAATTTTTTGCCAGTAACTTCCTCCAAGAAGTTCAGGCAGCGCTTGATCTGGTCCACCGTGTACTCCAAGTAATGTTCCTCTATCTGGTCCAAAGTCATGCGCGGAGTAATGTAAGGGACCTCCAAAATAAAGGTGGGAACTTTGTAATCATAAAAGCGCTCCATCTGCCGCCACCATTTCAAATGAAACATACAAGCCCCACTGTCACCCAGTAAAAAGTCAGGTTCGGGCATCCCGCCTCCAGCAAACGGGAGGTCCAGATTCTTCCCCCCCAGCATATACCCGTAAGTATTACGGAAGTATCCGCAGAGATCACGGGCAAAACCTGCACTCTCCGAAATCTCCAGCAGCGGCGGCGTTATCTGTTTTGCCGCACAAGAAGCATTAAAATTCTCCGGGTATACTGGAAGCACATTATCAAAAACCCAGGTAAGGTCCACAACTCCCGCACCCGTCACCCAGCCAACTTTTTTCGACCGGTCTTTCTTAACCCGGTTGGCCTCCTGATAATAGGCCTTGAGTAACGGGTATACTTCTTTTGCTGTATTCAACGATTTTTTAGATTTATCGGTCTTAATGGATTTAGCTGACATTTTTCTGCTCCCCTATCATTTCAAAAAATGCTTGTAACCTTGTTTTGAGCTGCCCAGCACCGATTGTTCGCTCTATCTCTGCCGACAGTACCGGCAACCCGGCCTTTTCCAGTTCCTTAATCATGAACGGCCGGTCCATCTGCTGCGAGTCACACCATTTGTGGGTAGTAAATATAACTGCGTCTACTCTGTACCTTTCGACCAGGTCCAGGATATGTTTGACTCTGTCTTCCGCCACAAATTCAGAACACATGGATGAACAGGGGATACGCTCTAATTTATATCTGGCCAGGGCCTCCAGCGGCGGCAAATCGGTTGCGACCTGGTCCCAGAAATATCGGCTTCCCGTACACAAATCGTCGGACACCACCATTCCGCCTAATTCCTCCACGAGTTCAAACAATTCCAAGTCCGGCAGTACAGTTCCGGTAACATGGATTCTAGGACCCGAAAATTCTTTCTTTACTCGTCTCTGTGCCTCTTTGATTACCTCCCGCAAAATAGCGTTGGCCTCTGATTTTGGAACCTCCATCACCCAACGAGCTATCTCTCCAACCTCAACGCCAGTCAGGAGCGGTATCTTCTCCTGCCCCCTCAGGTCGTAAACCCGGCGGAGCAGCTTCCTGTTCTCGTTATAAACAGCGATGGCATCTTTCAACGCATCATCCGTTATCTGGCTGCCGATATATTCTTCTAAGGACTCTTTAAAACGACTAAATTCTCTGAGCAAAAAGCGAAAAGCCAGATCAGTTTTGGCGTTATGGGGAAAATGGAGAAACTCGGTATAAGAAAATTCAACGGTTTCCATGAGAACCTGGATCAGGTTGCATCCTCCCTCGCAGGAATACGCTCCCACCACTCCATCCAGGTTGGCGTATTCCCCTTGCAGGCCCAGTTCTAAAATACTTCGACCGTAATGACACATATAAATGGAATGATACTGGTTGGCTTCTACAATGTCGACGGGACTCCCTAAAAACTTTACCGGAAATATGCCGGCGGCAAAAAGGATCTCTTCAGGCACGTGGTTACACATGTACCCGAATACTTTATTACCAGTGTCCTTCCATCGTTTAATACTTTCATTTTTAATCGGCAAAGCATCGTACGTCTTTCGTATTTTCTCAATCATTTAAACAGGCCCCCGCATCTAAATTTTCAGTATTTTCTGAACGTTACAGTTGCAAGTTAGCAGTACAAATTACCGTCTTTTTTCCACCAAAATGGCACAATCAGGGCATACAATCTGACATAGGCTACACCCGTTGCATTCCTTTTCTCCATGCCCCGGTTCTACGGTGGGAGTACCGTAAACCCCTAGGTATTCAGACCAGCCCAGGGTTTGCCGAGGGCATTTCTCGATACATAATCCGCAGCCTTTACACAGTCCTGTAACTATGTGAAAACGAGCTTTTTCTAATTCAATGGTTCTGGTCTTAAAAGCCACCGACACCACTTGTCCCTCCTCTGAAACATTTCTGGACTAAACCTATACCTTCTTCCAGGGCTTTGTGGTTCAAAACGCGCAATTGGGGATCCTGTTGAAATCTATGCCCTAGCTTTTTCTCTAAAGCTTCTTTAGCTTTGGCTTCAGTAATCACCCCGGTAGCTTTTATTATGGTCCCTAAGATAATTACATTGAAAACTCGAGGATTTAACTTCTTTTTGGCAATTTCCAGCGCGGGTAGTTTAACCACTTCCCAAGCGTTGTCGGGTAAATCTTTTTCCACTCCCTGAATAGATGAATCGTATACAAATATGGTAGCACTGTTGACGTACTGGCGAGTTCGCCTGACTGCCCGGTCACTGAGTGCAACCACTACATCGGCCTTGTCAAATTTGGGAGACCCTATCTTTTGCCGCGACACCTGAATAAAAGCTACCGAAACCCCTCCTCTCTGTTCCACCCCGAAGTTAGGGATATAGAGGGCCTGCTTCCCTTCTTCATAAGCTGCTTCGCCTATTATCTCCGCTATCGCTTGAACCCCTTGCCCGCCTTCTCCGGCTATCACTATCTTGGTTATTCGGGACATGCCGCTACCTCCTTTTCTGCTGCGGTTACTCCTATTTCACCTACTTTGAAGTATTTGGTCATTTCTTCTTCGAGAAACTTCCAGGTGTCTCGGGCATTGGTACGCCAATTAGTGGGACAGCTCGATAAAACTTCTATAAAGGAAAAACCCTTGCCCGCAATCTGATGTTCTAAAGCTCGCAGGAAAAACCGTTTGAGCTGCCTAACATTGGCGACTGTGCCCCGGGCAACATATGCATTTTCTCCGGCTATGGCTTTAACCATCTCCGGCCCTTGGGTAGGAAATCCTGCTTCCTCTACTGTTCTTCCGTAAGGAGTTGTCTCGGTCTTCTGTCCTAATAGAGTAGTAGGTGCCATTTGTCCGCCCGTCATGCCATAATTGGTGTTGTTTATCAGGATAACTGTTATTTTTTCGTTACGGGACGCCGCATTTACCAGGTGCTGGGAGCCAATGGCATAACCGCCTCCATCTCCCATATAAGCAATACCTATCACTTCTGGCCGGGCCCGCTTGATACCGGCGATAACCGGTGTGGTGCGACCGTGGTGTGTCTGCACCGTATCGACATCAAAAAAGTCCCACGCCAGCAAGGAACAGCCTATATCACAGCCGAATACTACTTTGTTCTGAATGTTCAACTCATCAATGGCGATTCCCAGAGCTTTAAGAGCCAATCCATGACCACAGCCGGGACAAAATTTGTGCGGCTTGGAAGCCAATCGCCAGCATCTAGGCATCTGCGCCAAGGAATTCATTTACGGATGCCTCCTTTATCTTTCCCGTGCCTCAATTCGGTTACCTTAGCTACAATTTCGGCAGCAGTCACCCCAACCCCAGGTTTTAAATGCCCGGAAATAGAAGCGTTCGATCCGTAAATCGCTATCTGTACCAGTTTTTGCAGCTGACCGTAGGCTGATTCGACCACTAACAATTCCTTCACCCGGTCGGCAATTTCCCGCAGGTGCTTGACAGGAAAAGGCCTTAAGGTAATTGGTCGAAAGTATCCCGCGGCAATTCCCGATGCGCGAAGTTCTTCCACCGCCATCCGGGCAGCCCGGCTCACTACACCATGGCTTACTACAACTATCTCAGCGTCCTCTATGGCCCAGGTTTCGTATTCCTCGATTTCCCCAGCAACCGCTTCATAGTCCCTTATATGTCCGGATATTACTTCATATAGTTCTTCCTCGGTGTTATAAGTGTTACGCAGGTGAGCAGCTTCTCGGTCAATTCCAATGATACCCGGTCTTACTACATACGGCTCAGGATCTACCAGTTGTATACCTCTTAACTCGGGATCATATATTTCCAAAGGTTCCCGCATCTTGGCCTGGTATCCGTCGCCCAGAACAAAGGTGGGAAACCTGTATTTCCAGGCTGTGTTAAATGCTTTAATGGTATAGTCAAATAGTTCCTGGTGGGACGCAGTTGAATACACAACTCTCAATCCCTCTCCGTTGCCTCCAAAGCAGGTCATGGTTACTTCCTGTTGCGAATAGATAACCGTGGCTGTTGAAGGACCACCCCGTTGTTGAATGATAACTACCGAAGGAATGCGCATCATTTCCGCCATGGACATGGGTTCCTGCATCAGGGTGTTTCCGGGTCCTGCCGTAGCGGTAAAGGCTTTGACTCCCGACAGGACCCCTCCCAAAGTGGTAAATCCCGCCGATAGTTCATCCTCGGTCTGCAAAAATTTTCTTCCAAATCTGGGCGCCAGCCGCGTCCAGTAGTGCATGATTTCGTTCTGAGGCGTGATTGGATAACCATACATGATTTCCGCTCCCGCCGCCAGAGCAGCCCATGCTACTACTTCATTCCCCGTCATAAATACTTTTTTCTCGCCCTCAATAGGTTTCCTCAGCATAGTTTTTATCTCCCCCGCAAAATTAGCTACAGTTCTTTAAATCATCCGTTCCTGTCCTCTCCAGTAAGGTTCCCGCAACGATCTTTTGATAATTTTGCCGGTAGCCGTACGCGGGAAATCTTCTACAAAATCGACGCTGCGGGGACGTTTATAACCGGCAAGTTTCCCCTTGCACCACTCTAATATTTCTTCCTCCGTTGCTGTCTCGCCGTCCTTAAGCTTGACTACTGCTTTAACCTCTTCACCCCATTCTTCATTGGGAACTCCAATCACCGCTACTTCCGAAATCTTTGGATGTTTAATCAGGACCTCTTCAATCTCTGCGGGATAGATGTTCTCTCCTCCGCTGATTATCATGTCGTGTTTCCTGTCCACCAGGTAGTAGTACCCCTCTTCATCGAAATAGGCCATGTCACCCGCTGTAACCCATTCCCCATTTATTGCTTCTTTCGTTTTCTCAGGATCTTTATAATAGCCGACAAATGCCGACCGCGTCTTGGCCCAAAGCACTCCCACCTTGCCCGGTTCGGTAACTTCATTTCCTTCTTCGTCTATCAGTTTGATTTCTATCCCCGGATTAGGCTTTCCAATGCTCCGCACTTTCCTCATCTGATCCTTGTGCCGCAAAGTCGTCAGCGCACCGGTCTCGGTCGAACCATAACCTTCACTAAACCGGGCATTCTTGAAAAACTGTAATGCCGCCTCTTTAGTCTTGGTGTGCAACGGCGCGGATGAGGACCCTACGGACTGTAAGGACGATATGTCATATTTATTTTTAATTTCATCCGGCAGCTCTAAAATGCGTGTAATCATGGTCGGTACCATGGAAGTAGTCGTTACTTTCTCCCGCTCTATTATCTGCAGAACCTTCTCCGGATCGAATTTCCCGGAAGGGAAGATTACGTTGGTCCCCCCTACCCAGAAAGTTATAAGGGTGGCCCATATGCTGTTGGAATGACAAATTGGCATGATGGCTAAAAAAACTCTCTTGGATATGTCTATGCCTTTACGGTTCGCATTCCTTATCAAGGCGTTCTTGATAATGTCCAGAGTACCCCTCGTCTGGATCATCGCTCCTTTGGGAAATCCCGTAGTTCCGGAAGTATAACCTAAATAGAATAAGTCTGTCTCCTTTTGCTCTACATCATCCGGCTCATAATCCGGTTTTCCTGCAATGAAATCTTCGTAGTTAATCAAACCTTCAGGTGTCTCTTCCTTCTCCCCTACTACAATTACTCTTCCCTTGGCTATGTTTGGAATATTATCCCACTTCAAATCCTTAACAAACTCAGTACCTAATACCAGCCCTACAGAATCAGAGTTGTTTATGATATATTCTCTCTCCGCAGGCACTAAACGAAAGTTTATAGGTACGGAAACTACTCCTATGCGCGCTAAACCGTGATATATCTCCAGAAATTCTATACAGTTATGCAGGATTATAGAAACTTTGTCGCCCCGACGGAAGCCTTTCTCTAACATGGCATGGGCAAACTGGTTGGCTCGAGCGTTCAATTCGGCATACGTCACCCGTTTGTCTTCAAAAACTGCCGCTATCTTATCCGGATGCCTCCATGAGTTTATCCTTAGACCGTCGGCAAGATTCACGAGCCATTCCTCCTTTGCTTAATTTTTACAACTTTTTTGATTTTTCAGGATTTATTTTTGACTGTGACTTGGTTGCTTCGATAATTTTCCCGCGCTATTACGGCTGCTCCCAAAGCACCAACAATTTGAGGCTCTTCAGGCACCCGTATACTAACGCCTATCTTTTCTTCCAGGGCATTTACCATCCCCTTATTTTTAGCAACTCCACCGGTCATAACTATACTCCCTTCAACATATTTCTCGGCCGTCTTACTTCTTAACAAAGCATAAACCCTACTGGCTACAGCCCGGTGGATACCAGCTACAATGTCGGCCCTTGAGGTTCCTTCGGCAATGCGGGAGATTACTTCGCTTTCGGCAAAAACAGTACAGGTGCTACTAATTTCGATATGATTCTTAGACTGGGCAGCTAACTCCGCCAGATCATCTACCTTGACTTCCAAAGCGTTGGCCATTACCTCCAGAAAACGTCCAGTCCCAGCTGCACACTTGTCGTTCATCGCAAAATCAATTACCATGCCGCCCTTTCCCAGTTTGATTATTTTGCTGTCCTGTCCGCCAATATCAATGACCAGCCGGGCATCTGAAAATAACCAGTGAGCTCCTCTCGCATGGCAGGTAATCTCCGTTACCTGTTTATCCTTAAAGGGCACACTAACTCTTCCGTAACCTGTAGCTACAGTAAAATAAATGTCTTCGTAACTAAGCCCTAAACGCTCCAGTATTCTATCCATTACCCTTCGTGCAGCTTCTTTACCGCCAATGCCTGTAGGGATCACTTCATATCCTACTATTTCCCCTTGTTCATCGATAATGACTACCTTTGCCGTAAGCGAACCAACATCTATACCGGCAAACCGCATATAATTCACCCTTTTCACCAGGTCATGTTATTGCCTTCCTCCGGAGGGAGGACTTGAGAGATACAACCGGTCGGGCTTTTTCAAGCCTGGAATTCCTCCGGAGGAAGGACTTGATTTAACTGTTGGATTCCTCCTTAGAACTGGCGGCTTCGGTTATGCCTTCCGGCATAGGTCTCTGGGGGTAGGCCCAGTAGGCAGAATTATAAGGCGGAATAGCGTTCCAGTAAGTCCTTCCTTTGGGAATTCTGCCGGTCTTCGTACAGTAAGGCCTCAAGTCTCGTCCTAACACTCTTTCCAGCAATCGACCAAGTTCTAAGACCTTATCTACATCTACTCCCGTATCAATTCCCATTTCATCAAACATTACTACCAAGTCTTCGGTGGAACAGTTGCCCGTCAACTCACTGGGACAGTAATTAGGCCCAGTCCCGATTCCCGGCACTCCATCAACTATAAATGCAGGCTGACCTCCCAACTGCCCCAGGGAACTTTCAAATTTCGTCACCCCTGCCAGAAGAGCAGCCAGGTTGTTGGCTAAGGCCATACCCCTGGAATCGTGAAAATGAGCTGCATGAACGTCCTGATCGGGGAAACGTTCCCGTAATTCCGAATAAAACTCAAAAACCCGGTCCGGAGAAGCTTCTCCTGTGGTGTCGCAAGGAGTTACACTATCTACCCCTAACTCCAATCCCCTCTCAATAAATTCAAAAGTCCTGCTGATCGGTACCGGCCCTTCAATGGGACAGCCAAATACTGTAGCCAGGGCCATATCTACTTTAATGCCCACGCTATGGGCCAGCTTTATCCATCGGGGAATCTGCTCCCAGTATTCTTTGTGCGTACGGTTGGCATTACGTAAGTTATGTGTCTCACTGATAGACAGAGTAAAAGCCATCACATCCGGACCGTAACCGGCTTCTTTTGCCCGCGCTGCCCGTTCAAAAGCTTTATCAGACATACCGTAGCATTTGTAAATAACCCCGGGTTTCCTCTTGATCCTCTTTAATACCTCTTCAGCATCACGAAACTGCGGGAGATATTTGGGGTGGCTGAAGTTGGTCACTTCTACGCAGGCAAAACCTAACTCTGAACAGGCATTTACAAAGTAAATTTTGGTTTCCGTTGGTATAAATCGATCTTCGTTTTGCAGGCCGTCCCGGGCCAACAATTCAGTTATTTGTACTGACTTGGGTAGTTGTAGTTTCAACGGATACACCTCCTTTCCCCAGAAGCAAGCTAAAATCGAGTTTCAGTGTGATTGGCTCTCCGGTATGTAACCGGACCGAATAACTACCTTCACCATGATCGAGATAAATACTGTTTCAGCTATAAATTAATAAAAGCAAAGGCTGTGCCAGAACAGAAATGCCCAAATACCAAACGATTTTTTGGAATTCGTTGTTTCACCGCTACACTTTACCGGTAAGACAGTGTTGCAAGGCTGACACAGGGAAAATTCCAATTTTACGTATTTTCTGCTATTCTTTAAACATTACCAGGGCTTCACCGGTCGTTATCAATTTGCCTTCCTGATTGAAACATTCGGTTTTCAATCTTAATCTTTGTTTTTCCGGCAGCTTCTCAATTACTTCCACCCTGGCCGTAATGCTGTCCCCGATAAAGACAGGTGCTCTGAAACTTAGCGTTTGCGAAAGGTAAATGGTACCAGGACCGGGAAGTTTTGTCCCTAATACAGTGGATATGAAACCCGCACTTAACATTCCGTGGGCAATCCGTTTCTGGAAGATCGTTTTACTGGCAAAGCCTTCATCTATGTGTACCGGATTTAAATCGCCCGTTATTCCAGCAAATAAAACAATGTCTGTCTCGGAAACGGTCTTAGTAAAGGTTGCCGAGTCTCCGACTTTAATCTCCTCAAATCTTCCCATTCAACATCCCCCTCTGGATAACAAGATGGATTTTGGGAATGGCCACGGTTTGATATACCGTGGCAAAAATCCCTAGCTGGCAATCCGGCTTCCTACTTGCTTCCGGATAAAGTCAGCTATGTCCTTAATAGGTGTCTCCGGTCCGAAAACCTCTGCAATCCCCGCTTTCTTCAGAAGTGGAATATCGTCAGGCGGGATAACTCCTCCCATAACTACCAGTATCTGTTCCAACCCTTTTTCCTTCAAAAGTCGCACCACCTTAGGTCCGACGGTTAAATGGTTCCCGCCTAAGGTACTCAGCCCCACCACATCCGCGCCTTCTTGCACGGCAGCATTTACTATAGCTTCCGGAAATTGATTGCCCAGATAAACGACTTCCATACCTTCATCCCGCAATAAGCGAGATACTGCAACCGCACCCCGCCAATGTATATCCAGTCCCAGTTTAGCTATCACGACCTTGATTTTTCTATCCATAATTTCCCTCCTCAATTCAAGAAATTATCTATATTAATTTAAGTAAGTGGAAACTGCCACAAACCAAACTCCTGCCTGAATACCTCTTCTATTTCTCCCAATGTAGCATTGACTTTTACGGCTTCAATCACGTAGGGCATTATATTTTCCTGGGTCTTGAGTTTTTCTCTTACCACTTCAAGGCACTCTTTTACCTTGGCATTATCTCTCTTCTTCATGAGCGCCTCCAGCTTGGCCTTCTGCTTCTGTTCCGTTTCCGGGTAACGAAATACCTCAATTTCTGGTTCTTGCTGCTCTGACCGCATGTAGTTAACTCCCACAATCTTTTTCTTTCCTGTTTCTATGGCCTTTTGCTGTTCGTAAGCATAATTAGAGATTTCCCGGTGAAGCCAGCCGCTTTCCGTAACTGCTACAATGCCACCCCTTCTTTCTATTTCTTCGATATACTCAAAAATGCGCTTCTCCATTTCATTGGTTAAATACTCAACGTAATAGGAACCAGCTAAAGGATCAACCGTATTAACAATATTAGTTTCCGTTTGCAGGATCTGCTGGGTTCTTAGCGAAACGAGAGCGGCTTCCTCGGTAGGAGCCGAATAGGCTTCATCAAAAGAGTCAACATGGAGTGACTGGGCTCCACCCAAAATAGCTGCTAACGCCTGGATAGCAGATCTGGCAATATTATTCAGCGGTTCCACCTTGGTCAAGGTAATTCCCGCCGTTTGCACATGAAATCGCATAAGGAGGGACCTGGGATTTTGAGCCTTAAACCGCTCCTTCATCACTTTATAGAAAACCCGCCGCGATGCCCTGCATTTCGCTATCTCCTCAAAAAAGTCGTTGCACAGGTCCCAGAAGAAAGACATCCGACGGGCGAAGCTGTCTACCGGCAACCCTCTTCTGACCAACTCTTCCGCTGTAGCAATAGCATTGGCAATAGCTATAGCTACTTCTTGCACAGCGTTGGTTCCAGCCTCTCTCAAGTTATAACCGTTGTAACTGATAGAGTTCCAGCGAGGCAAGTTACGGGCAGCATACTCTACCACATCACACTGAAATCTAAAAGAATGGCGGGGAGGAAGAATCTCCGGGGCGCTTCCTATGGTAGTCTCCATCAGAAAATCATTTTGGGTCGTACCGGCCAACTTTTCCAACGGGATACCCCGTTTTTCGGCCATAACCACATACATGGCCAACAGGGCTACCGAAACACTGGGAAGGTGTGTCACGAGCGAAACAGATATTTCATCAACAGGCACACCATCAAAGAGGGCTTCCATATCCTCCAAAGAATCTATCGCCACACCACACTGTCCCACATTACCCTCCGCTTCAGGATCACTGGAATTGTATCCCCTGATAGTAGGAAGATCAAAGACGATATTGACACCCGTAGCTCCATGATCCAGCAAAAACTTTATTCTCTTGTTACAGTCCTCCGGCCCTCCGAACCCGGCCAACTGGCGAACGGTAAACAACCTTCCCCGGTACATATTGGGATAAACCCCTCTTACATAAGGTTCATCCCCTGAAAATCCAATATCTTGTAAATAGTCCAGCTCGGAAATATCGACGGGCGTATACAATAGTTTGATAGGAATACCGGATTCCGTAAAATAATCTTCATCTCCACCCTTATCTTTTAAAATTTCATTCTCCCACCGTACCATCTCTTTTTTAATTAATTCCAAAGCTTTTTCATTGAAAAGTTTAATTCTACTCACTGCTTTACCCCCTCACTTTTTTATTGAACAACCGGAAATCGCATTTTCCGGCTGTATAGTGGTATCGGATAACCATTCCCGGCAGGTTGCCCTTAGAAAGCTTGCAAGTATGATGGCAGCTCCACTATAGGGATCCACCCCTCCCTCTTTGACTCGATCTACTATTTCCCTACATCTACTATTATTTTCCAGGTATTCTTCCATTCGCTTGTTTATATTAACCTGAACTATCTCCATTAACCTTTTCACATTTCGTTGCTGTCGTCTGAGAGTACCAATATTGGTTTGCTGCAAGTAGTTTTTATGTTCCTGTATGGCTTGGTACAGTTTCTCAATTCCTCGGTTGTTAACAGCCTCCGTAGCCAAAACCCGGGGCTTCCAGCCAAAAATTTTGGCTTCTTCCACCATTATTTCCAGGTCTCTGACGGTTTCCTTAGCCCCTTCGCGGTCGGCCTGGTTCACCACAAATAGGTCGCCAATCTCCATAATGCCCGCTTTAAGCGTTTGAACACGGTCACCTAACCCGGGAACAGTGACCACGATGATCGTATCTGCCACATCCATAATGTCAAATTCAATTTGTCCTGTTCCTACCGTTTCCACCAAAACTATCTCTTTTCCCGCAGCGGCTAGTATCTCAACCACGTCCTTGGTAGCCCTGGAAATCCCCCCCAAACTTCCCCGGGTAGCCAGACTTCTTATAAATACCTCTGCCCTTTTATTCAATTCCATCATCCGGATGCGGTCCCCTAATAAAGCGCCTCCAGTGAAGGGGCTGGTAGGATCAACACAAACTACCCCAACTGAAAAGCCTTTCGCTACAAGTAATCGAACAAGTTGATAAATCAAAGTGCTTTTCCCCGCCCCGGGTGGTCCCGTAAAACCCACTACGTAAGCTTCCCTCTTCAAAGCAGCAACTGCTTTCATAATGTCTTCTTTATTAGGACTTTCATTTTCTACCAAATTGATAAGCTGGCTGATTGCCCAGGGATCGCCTCGTTGAAACCCAGGCCAGAATTTTTCCCAACTCAATAGGTTCCCCCCTGTCTTCACTAAATAGAATTGCTACAATGGAGCGGCAAGATTAAATTGTTTAACCCTATCCCACTTTAATGGAAGCACTTCCCTCCTTCCTTTCTTAAAAATCCAGAAAATTTTGTCATTATTTTCTAATAAAGCATTTACCAATTATGTTCGTTTCGTATCCTATGATGGTGCTACACTGTAGCACTTTTAATACACCGTCGGCCGGCAGGTAAAATAGAATTGACCAAATCTTTGGATACCTGTTCAATTGGATCTAAAGCATTTCATGCTTACTTTCTGGTTCCCATCGCCTTTGATTATTTTGTTTTTATTGTTAAAGAAGCAAGACTTATGCCAATGGAAAATTCAAGCAGCGCTGCACACAGCCTATACGCTGGTAATCATTTTTCGTCAGTGATAAGTCATAAAAAAATCCTTCCCGTGGGAAGGGCTTTTAAGTCTTCAGAAAACTATCAAATTTACATTTTTCTCTCTCTTCTCCCAATACCGATAATATTTTATTCCGTTGATTTACCAGTACAATTTTAGGCGTAAAACTCTGTAATTCTTTCTCCGAAAGATAGGCGTAAGAGATGATAATAATTAAATCCTCGGGTTGAACTAAGCGGGCCGCCGCTCCGTTGACACAAATACTTCCTTTACCTTCCTCTCCTGCAATGACATAAGTATCAAAACGGGCACCGTTATTAATATTAACCACCGAAACCTTCTCTCCCGGCAAGATGTCCGCAGCCTTCAGCAGGGAACTATCAATGGTAATGCTGCCTACGTAGTTTAAATTCGCTTCCGTCACCATCGCCCGATGAATTTTAGATTTTAACATGCAGCGCAACATAAGCCTCCCCCTTTTTTCTTAAACCTCCAACTTCTTCAGACTAATAATACTTTTGGAAAGACAGGATTGCTCCATCAGCACTTTTCGGCTTTTTTACCCAGATATTCTCCAACTATTTTCATGGCACAAAACTGGTTGCACATGGAACAGGTATCCCCATCCTCTGGATTGCGCTGCTGTCGGTACTGTTTGGCCTTATACGGATCTATGGCTAATTCTATTTGCTTTGTCCAATCAAGATTTTTCCGGGCTGCAGCCATTTCCTTATCCCATTCCCACGCCTTCTTTATCCCCTTAACCAGATCGGCAGCATGCGCAGCAATTCTGGCCGTTATCACACCTTCTCTAACGTCCTCTATGGTTGGAAGCCCAAGGTGCTCCGCCGGTGTTACGTAACATAAAAAATCCGCCCCTGCCGCCGCAGCTATCGCTCCGCCGATGGCAGCGCTGATATGATCGTATCCTGGAGCCACATCAGTTACCACCGGACCCAATACGTAAAATGGTGCCCCTCTGCATAGCTGTTTCTCCAACACTACATTCGCTTCAACTTGATTCAAAGGCACATGTCCCGGTCCTTCAACCATTACCTGAACTCCTGCTTCGCGAGCCCTTTCTACCAACTCACCCAAGATTATTAATTCCTGGATTTGCGGACTATCGGTCGCGTCGGCCAGGCACCCCGGCCGCAATCCGTCCCCCAGACTCAAAGTTACATCGTATTTTTCCGCAATTGACAAAAGGCGGTCGAATTGTTCGTAAAGAGGGTTTTCTTTTTCATGATGAAGCATCCAGCCGGTTAAAAAAGATCCTCCCCGGCTTACTATGTCGGCTATACGACCTCGTTTTTTTAGTCGTTCGATTACCTCCAAAGTGACCCCGCAGTGCACCGTCATAAAGTCAACTCCGTCTTGGGCCTGTTTCTCAATGACCTGGAACAAATCCTCTGCAGTCATGGCCACGATTGAACCATATTTATCTAACGCCTCTACCGCCGCCTGGTAAATCGGTACCGTACCTACAGGGACTTTTGAAGCTTCCAGAATCCTTTTACGGCAAGCATCCAGCTCCGGCCCGGTACTTAAATCCATTATCGTATCGGCCCCTGCTTCTATAGCTACCCGTAATTTTTGCAATTCTTCTTCAATACTGGTGTATACCGAGGAAGTTCCAATGTTGGCGTTAATCTTGGTAGTCAGGCCTTCTCCGATCCCGCAAGGTTCAAGACCTCGATGATTAATGTTGGCCGGGATAACTACCGTTCCTTCCCTTACTTTTTGACATATGTCCTCGGCAGAAAGCCCTTCCCGGACAGCTACTCGCTCCATTTCTTCCGTTATTCTTCCTGCCATGGCCTTTTTTAGTTGGGTCAACAAGTTCACCTCCAGTAAATTTTTTCTCTTTCTGTCAATTCTTTTTTCGGACATCCCTTAATCCATTACTAGTGACTACGCTTCCGATTTTTATCACCTGTCATTTTAGATATATTTGGAGCAGTAAAAATCTGGTTATCGGGCTCCGAAAGGTCTATTATCTCCAGTTCCCGCAAACATTCTAAAAGTATCTTCATAGCAACAGACAATATTGCCGAACACCTTCTCATATGGGTAGCACTGTAAAAATCGTTTCCGTTCAGAACCTTGCATCGACTATCTCCAAAGTAATCTATAAAACGAGAATACATTTCCTTTTGCGCTTTCTCTCTAATCTGAACCGAAAAATGCTCTCCCTTACGTTTACTGAGTAAATTTAGGATCAAGATGTTTCCCTTTAAAGCATCACACATTTGAGCTTTTCCCGCTATGATGTTTTCAGTTCGGTCTGCAGTTTTGTACTCAAGTTTGCCGTACAAGACTTCAAAGGCCTTTAATATAGCCTGCCGGCAGTTGGTACCCGTAAAATATTTTTCTATTTCTTCTCGAGCCTGTTGCAACAAGGTAACATTCATAATCTTATCTCCCCTTCTCTCTACTGCCCCACTTGACACAAGTGCCTCTGAAACGCTCTAACAAAGCTTGCAACTCTTCCGGAGATATTTTCCTTTTATAGATACCGATAAATTCCTTGGATTAAAGCAGCGTACATCTGCATCAAAAGCTCAAAAAGATGGACACATCCCTGAGATCAACGAAATCAATAACCTTCACTGAATTACCACAAAAATTGCCGCCCTTTCAAAGCCATCTTGGCCAAAAGCAAATATGACTACGGGTAACCCCTAATTAGCAGTGTTCATGAATACCCAACCTTACCGCCAGCATAACCAATTAGAATGTTAGGATTACCAGTTTAAAATTCTATAAATACCATAATCTTCTCTCCTTACTTAAATTTTTCTTCATGCAAAAGCTGTACCACATTAGTTGCGATAACAAAAACAAGTATTTTAGGGGTATACGCACGTTGTTTGTATTCAAAAATGGAAAAACAGTGTTGTAGATGTATCATAACTAAAACACTACCCATAGACCTGTTTCAAGAGCACCGATTAAACTCCTTTTAAAAAAAAGGGGATTTTTCGTTTCCCGGTCTTTAGTACATAAAAGCAATATTATTACCGGCCCTCCACTTCTTCTAAAAAAAAAGCCTCGCTATCAGGAGCGAGGAATGCTCATATTATTACATTAAACATTAAACTTTAAACTTTTGGATCATATCGTGAAGCTCTTTGGCCATATTGGTCAACATAGTAGCTGAAGCAGCTACCTCCTCGACGGAAGCAGCCTGTTGTTCCGCAGCAGCAGCTACCTGCTGGGCCCCGGCCGCGGTTTCAACGGAGATGGAGGCAATATTGGACATGGTATCAACGGCTTTCTTAGCACTGGAGGCCATCTGCTGACTGGCAATCGAGACTTTTTCAATCTGATCGTTTACATTTTTAACTGCTTCCGCAATCTCTCGGAAAGCTTGACCGGCATGCTTCACTATTTCCAGACCGCTGTTAACTTCTTCCGTTCCTGCCCGCATAGCCTCCACCGCCTGTTGAGTTTCGCCTTGAATATGTTCTATTAGAACGGCAATCTGCCGCGCTGCTTCCGCCGACTGTTCGGCCAGTTTGCGTACCTCCTCCGCTACCACGGCGAAGCCTCTGCCCTGCTCTCCTGCCCGCGCCGCCTCGATAGCTGCATTCAGGGCCAAAAGATTTGTCTGCTCTGCAATACCGGTAATTGTATCTACAATTTGTCCAATTTCCTGAGAACGGTCACCCAAAGTTTTCACTATATCCGCCGAACGATTAACCGTATCATTGATGATTTCCATTTGATTGGTCGCCTTATCTATCGCTTTTTCCCCTTCCCCGGCTGATTCGGCAGCCTGATGTGAAGCCTGGGAAGCTTCTTTAGCACTTTGGGCTACCTGTTCCGCTCCCTGCGACATATTCTTAATGATCTCGGTGGCTTCTTCAATGCTTTTGGCCTGATTATCTGTACCCATGGCTACTTGCTGGATAGTAGAGGCGATTTGTTCGGTAGTTTGAGTGGATTCATCCGCCCCCCGGCTCAATTCCTGAGCCGAGCTGGAAACCTTCTCCGCCACTTCTGTCAACTTTTTAATCAAACCGGCAATTTGCACCAGCATTGAGTTAAAACTCTTGCTTAAAGCCCCCAATTCGTCCCGACTGGTAATTTTGACGGTGGCCGTAAGATCTCCCTGTTCCGCCTTCTTCATGGCTGCGACCAGTTGTTGGATGGGCGATACTATTCGCCCTGCCAAGAACCAACCTACCAGCACCGTGAAAAGAGTACCTGAGATACCGGCCAGAATAACATTGCGCTTAAAGTCTACCAACAGCCCCCCTACCTGTTCCGGACTCAAGTCTTCCTTGGCTACTTGAAGCAGTTTGCCGTCTACGGTAGGAAAAGTATAAATTATGGTAAGAGTCCACAGCAGCACCGTAACAAGGGAAAAGGTAGCTATGACTTTAAACTTGACACTCCTTCCCACCTAAAATACCCCCTTTCTCAGTTACAATTCTCGTCTCCTCAAATTGTTAATTCTTTCTACCGGGTCTATAATGTTGGTAATTTTTACACCAAAATTCTCGTTAACCACAACCACCTCACCTTGGGCAATAAGGGTCCCATTTACCAAAATGTCTACCGGTTCATCCGCCAGCTTTTCCAATTCCACGATGGAACCTGAGGTTAGATTAAGCACCTCCTTGATCTGTTTTTTCGTTTTACCCAGGACAACCGAAATCTGCAAAGGGACATCGAGAATCAAATCTATGTTTCTGGTTCCCGCTTCCGCAGTATCCTTGTCCCCGGGGCCACCGGTCGGTTCCGGTAAGGGCTGATTGGGGGAGGACGAATAAACTGCTTCTGCCGGTTCGTCTTTGTCCTGTTCCAGGAAGGAAAGACTTAAAAGCATTTCTGCCTCTTTCTTGGCAATATCTATAGGAATAACCTGCATAATTTCACTGTTTACCAGGTCTCCTACAACCATCTTAAAGTACACTACCGCAACCTGTGCCTCTTTATCCAAGTAAGGCTGGTAAGCATCTTCATCCAAACTTACCTGAGTTACATTAGGGGGAGTAATTTTTATACTGTTGTGGAGCATGGAGGACATAGAAGTAGCAGCCGAACCGATCATCTGGTTCATGGCTTCTCCCAAAGCACTTAACTCCAGATCCGATAGTTCCTCCCGCTCAATCTTCCCGTCTCCTCCCATCATAAGGTCGGCAATTACCGCCGCATCTGATACCTTTATAATCAACAAATTGGAACCCTGAATTCCCTCGGTAAATTGAACTTCTACCACTACATAGGGAACTTCAAAGGAAGCGAGTAATTCTTCTAAAGTGGTTACAATTACTTTTGGTGTCGTAATAGTTACCTTTTGATTGATCAACTGAGATAAAGCCGTGGCTGCAGAACCCATGGATATATTTCCAATTTCTCCCAGAGCATCCTTTTCTCGATCTGTCAGTTCCGTTGCTAAAGCATCTTCCGATTTCTTCTCTCCCTCCTGCGTCTGCTTTAGCAAAGCGTCAATTTCCTCCTGTGACAAAAAAGAATTACTCATTCTTGTTCTTCCTCCTTATTAGAGAAGCCCGTTATCTGTACCGCGAGCTTTCTACCCATAACCCCGGGCTGGACTTTGTATTTGAGCTTATCCTCCACATAAAGGTCCAGGTCTTGTCCTACCGCCCGGTCCAGAGGAATTACATCGCCTTCCTGGAGCTGTAGAAAATCGCGCACCGTAATATAAGCATGACCACAAACTCCGGTGAGCTCGACAAAAGCATCTGCTATTTTCCGCCGTATACGAGACCGTTGCTCTCCTTCTTGTTCGCTATCCAGACTGGCCAACCAGAAATGAGCCGAAAGCTTGGAAATTACTGTTTCCAAGGTCAAATACGGCAGGCACAGATTGATCAAACCTTTATGGTTTCCAATTGCCGTGGACATAGTTACCACCGCAACCGTTTCGCTGGGCGAAATTATTTGGTTGAATTGAGGATTGGTTTCCAGGCTTTCAATTTTTGTTTCTATTTCAACTATATCTGCCCATGCATAGGCAAGGTTTTCCAAAAGTTTGGCGTTCAGTTTCCGGAGCACTCCCATTTCAATATCCGTAAGTTCCCTGATTTGTTCAGGCATCTCTCCCGGTCCACCAAACAAGAGATCTATGATAGGAAATATGAATTCCGGATTGGTTTCTAAGACAGCCATTCCCTTTAAAGGAGGCATCGAAAATACCGTCATGAGAGTGGGACTGGGAATGGAAACCATGAAATCTTCGTAAGTCAATTGATCGACGGAAGCCATTCTTATTTGTACGTTAGTGCGCAGGTAAGCCGACAAGAAATTAGACAGCAGACGGGCATAATTGTCATGAAGCATGAACAGGGTTCTTAACTGTCCTTTGGAAAACTTGTTGGGTCTGCGGAAGTCATAAGTTTTAACCTTGACCTCGCTTTCCTCTTTCTTAAAGTCTTCTGCTTTTACCTTTCCTGAAGACATGGCGCTAAGTAATAGATCAATTTCTGCCTGGGTCAAAACTTCTTTCAAATTATCATACCGCCTTTCTACCGAAAATCATGAACATGAACCTTAGGACAAAACCTTGTTAAGCGCCTGTAGAACCCGGTCCTGTTGAAACGGTTTTACAATGAAGTCCTTAGCCCCAGCCTGTATCGCCTCCATCACCATCATCTGCTGTCCCATAGCGCTGCACATAATTATTTTAGCTTCCGGGTCTATAGCCCGGATAGCTTTCACCGCTTCAATCCCATCCATTTCCGGCATGGTAATGTCCATCGTTACAACATCCGGTTTTAATTCCTTATACATCTCCACGGCCACTGCTCCGTTTTCCGCTTCTCCCACTACTTCGTAGCCGTTTTTGGTTAAAATGTCTTTAATCATCATCCGCATAAAAGCAGCATCATCCACAATTAGCACTCTTTTGCCCAATTCCTATCTCCCCTTCCTTCATATTGATAATCCTAAAGATTTTAAAATTGTTGAAAGAGCCTTTACTTCTGGAACTAAAAAGAAATGGCCGTCTATTTTGGTCTGGTCGTTAAAAAATCTAGTTCTGATTATTAAAACTTCTTCCGCAAAACAACCACCCTCAAGAAAGGCCGAGCTCAGGACTGCTCCCAGCATATCAAAAGCTAACGCCGGGACCGAAGGTACCAGGGTAATGTTGGTAGCTTGAGAAAGCGCAGTGAGGAAGGCTCCCGTCAATATGTTGCCTAGTTCCTCCAGCAAGGAACTGGTCATATCATTTAGTTCCCGCGTCGTCCCTATCTTCAAGCCCATCATCAAATCTACCAGAGCATGGGCACTTTTCTCGTCCAGGATAAACAAAATGCTCCCCGGCGCTTTTCCGCTAACTTTACTGATTACACAGGCTACCAACTCATCTTCCCGGCCGACCATACTGAAAATATCGTTAAAACGAATTACCCCCGCTTCCGGAACCTCCATTTTAACCATTTGATTTACCAGCTTGGATAAAGCTGTTGCGGCATGACCGGCTCCGATATTGCCGATTTCCTTTAAAGCATCGAGGTGTATGGGAGATAAATTAATCCACTGCATCTTGATTCCCCTTTTTTTCTTCTTTTTTATAAAGGGAAGGAGATATTTTGCTAAAACCTATTTCTTTGAAACCTATAATACTCTCACTGGCCCCTATACAGAGCACTCCCCCCGGTTTCAGGGACTCAAAAAACTTCCGGTGCATTTTTTCCTGGGTTTCCCGCGTGAAATAGATCGCCACATTCCGACACAGGATCAAATCGTAATTGGTACCGTACCGGTCCACCAGCAAATCATGCTGCCGGAACCAAACTCTACGCCGAATAGTTTCCTTTATCACATAACGCCCTTCTCGAATGGTGAAATAACGGTGCAACCGCTGGGGGGACACGTTTTTTACCGCATCAGGTCCGTACTCACCCGCTCTGGCCACCCTTAGTATTTCCAGGTCTACATCTGTGGCGACTATGGTGTGTTGTCCTCGGGGATCAATCTCATCCAACAGGATGGCTATGGAATACGGCTCCGCCCCGTTCGAACAGGCAGCACTCCATACCCGCAATCGCTTGCTTCGTTCCAGCAAGGCGGGAAGTATCTGCCTTTCCAACTGGGCAAATACTTCCGGGTTGCGAAAAAACTCTGACACATTGATGGTAAGCTTATCCAAGAAAAGTTTTAATTGATGCCTGTCCTTTTGTAATTGGAGAAAATAATCCCTATAATCTTTAAAACCCTGGGCCAACATCAGGCTGGTAATTCGCCTCTTCAATTGCCTTTCCTTATAACCATTAAGATCGATTCCAAATTGTTTGTATACCTGCTGTTTAAAATCAGTAAATTCCATTTTGCAGCCACCAACCAGATAAACTATTTTTTAAATTGTTTTCTGCGGCCGGCCTACAATTCGTATATACACCTCACCGTTGGCAGTGTTTAATATCATAGTGCGCCCGTAGTTCCCGCCAACATCTTCGGCCACCAGCTTTATACCTAATTCCTGTAAAACCTTCCGGGCTACCTGAATGTTCCGTTCTCCAATATTGAAGACGCTGATACGCCGATCTTTAAAAGAAAACATTTGTGCCCCGCCGGCCAGTTTAGCCTCCAAACGGTGTTTGCTAGCTCCTAAATCCTCCAGTTTCTTCACTAACAACGGAATAGCCAGGTCTGCAAATTTAGCCTTATTAACCACCTGGGAAAACTGCTTGCTATCAGGCAACATTATATGAGCTAAACCTCCAACCTTTGCCAAGCGGTCCCATAAGGCAACTCCTATACATGAACCTAAACCGATGGTCACTAAAAGTGTCGGGCTCCTGGCCACTTTAAGCTCTGCTATACCTACTTTTAGTTCTAGGTTAAAGATGTTCATAATTTCCTCCGTTATTGGTAGATTTTAACAATTATGGTATAATAATCTATCGGGTGGTCAATATGTCTTGTCCTTACTGTCAGTTCCCGGGTACTGGATCTTCCAGATTCTGTCCGAAATGCGGCCATCGGCTGACTATTCCCTTGCCGTCGGAAGAAGAAATTAATCTCTCCCAATCCCGTTACCACAACGCTCTAGGCAATTCCTATTTCCTTCAGGGATTATGGGGCCTGGCCTCTATTTTTTATCAAAAAGCGATAAACATTAGTCCAGAACTTTGGCAAAGCCACTACAATCTCGGGTGTATATACTATCGCCAGGGCAATTTATCTTCAGCCGAACATCATTTTCGCCGCGTGCTTGAGCTGCAGAGTAATTATTATCCAGCCCGGTACAACCTGGGTACTATCTATCTGAAACAGAAACATTATATAAAGGCTTTAGAAAACCTCGTCGTGGTGAAAAAGCAGGTACCGTATTTCTGGCCGAACCGGCTCAATCTTGCCGCCACTTATTATTGCCTCGGTTTATACCAGGCAGCCCTGGAAGAATACCTTGCCGTCCACCGTCACAACCTCTGTCAAGAGGAGGCCCTGAAGGGAATTAAACTTACCTGTCAGAAATTAGGCCTGAAACCGTCAACCCTTATCTCCTCCAGGTAACATTAACTTTTGTTCTTGAAGCTGTTGGTAAATCTTTTCCGCTATTCCCAGTTGGAAATTTTCAGATACCAGGCGAGCCAGTTCCATGTAATACATGTCCCGGTAAAGTTCGGTGGCTGCTGTTTCCGCGCTTCTAAAAGTCGTCCGGTCCATGGCCTCCAGTAACCTCTCAACGAGAAGGGCTTCAAACCGGCGGCATACTTTCTCCAGCTTATCTGCCTGGGAATGATTCGCTACTTCTTTATTTTTCACCAAAGCTGTTTCCGGAAGGTTAACTTTCATCTTCTATCACCTAACGGCGAATATTGTTGGCTAAAGCCCACATTTCGTCACTGGTTCTGACCACTCGGGCGTTAATTTCATAAGCCCTTTGGGCAATGATCATCTCCGTAATCTCTTCCGCCAACTGTACATTAGAACCCTCCAATACTCCCTGTTGCACAGTGCCAAAACCATCTTCTCCCGGATTTCCCTCCTGAACTTCCCCGGCAGCATCCGTAGGAGTAAAGAGATTTTTCCCTAACGGCTTTAGAGCCGCCGGATTGGTAAACCGGTAAAGCTTTATTCTTCCTATATTTCTGTTTTCTCCACCGGCACCGGTAACCAGGACTTCCCCTTCCCGGGTGATAGTTACTCCCGTGGTCCCCTCCGGCATCCGAATCGCGGGACTAAGACGGTTCCCTCCTGCCGTCACCAGGTAGCCTTCCGCATCTATTTCCAGGGAACCGACGCGGGTATAAGCCTTTTCTCCGGAAGGAAGCTCTACCCGGAAGAAACCTTTGCCACTTATGGCCAGATCCAGTTCTCTACCGGTTTCCATCAGATTACCTTGCCAAAAGACTCTACTAATTCCTTCCACCCGGCTGCCAACACCTATTTGCGGGGACAAGTAGGTAGGGTTTTCCCTTTTTACCGGCAATCCTTTTTCCCTAAGCGGCTGATAGACTAAATCGGCAAAAGTCACTCTACTTTTCTTAAATCCGGGCGTATTAACATTGGCAATATTATTGGCAATATTATCTAATTTGAGAGACTGAGCCCTCATGCCCGCAGCGCCGTTCCATAATGATCTAATCATCAACTAACCCTCCTTTCTTATCTTAACGTTCCAATTTCATTAACTGCTTTACCTAAAGCCTCATCATGGGCCTGAATCATTTTCTGGTTGGTTTCATAAGTCCTCAAAGCTTGTATCATATCAATCATCTCGGTAATCAGGTTAAGATTTGCTTTCTCCAGGTACCCCTGTCGCAGCTGAACCGGCTCAGCCTTAATCCGTATGGCTCCCGGTTCTTCTATAAAAAGGGTATGTCCCACCTTTTTCAAGTAACGGTAATCCTCAAAATCGGTTATACGGAGACGGTCAATCGTCTCTCCGTCAATCATAACCTCTCCCCGTTCGGTCACCACGAAATCTCTCGCTCCTACCTGGAGGCGACCTTTTTCGCCCAGCAGGTAAAACCCTTCAGGCGTAACCAAGAAACCTTCTCCATCTAATTGAAAAGTTCCGTTTCGGGTATACCTTATTTCTCCCTTCCTCTCTACAGTGAAAAATCCATCCCCGACCAGTGCCAAATGGAATGGGTTCCCCGTTTCCTCCCCAATCCCTTTTTGGTAGTCAGTAACAACCTGATCAACCAAAGCCCCCGGGCTCAGGTTCCCCACTACCTTAATTTCTTTCTTGCCGGCATTCGCTTCCACATGGTACAGCAACGTTTCGGAAAAAGAACTGTAAACGACCCGATCTTTCTTGTAACCCGGGGTGCTGGCATTGGCCAAATTATGGGAAATTACATCATGCTTTATTTCCTGGGCGGCCATTCCGCTGGCCGCAATATAAATGCCTCTTATCAATTTCAATCCCTCCTAGTGGGAGCGGTAAGTTCTAAAATAATATCGTAAAGGTCTCCGTCGGCAGGCAGACGGTAATCACCCGCTCTGATTTTATGACTTAGGTGTAAGAGCTTAACGAGTTCTTCAAATTTTTCTGCTTTGTCTACCACCCCTTTGCTGGCCAACAGCAGGGATATCTCTTTGAGGGTGGAACCTTTCGGAATGGTCACCTCTATTTCCTGCGGTAACGGCGGAATTTCTTCTCCTTTTTCTTCCTCCCTGCCCTTTTCCTCAAAGACAACCACTTCTTCCGGGAAAACCATACCGTACTCCCGCGCCAGTTGGATTACTTGCTGCCGGTCGGGCGGGGCGGCTTCAACTCCCAAGAAAAACAAAGCAGAAAGACATAAGCCAATACCTAATCCGAAAATTACTGGAGCCAGTTGTTTTATCCAACTCATTGCCTCCGCAAACTTAGAATTAATTCTATCTCCCCCTTCCCTCTCTGTAACTCTCTGGCAATTTCAGTTACGTCCTTCCCCTCGTCATAAGCCTTATACACAGCCTCATACAGGTTTGTCGTCTGGGCGTCCTCGAGCACGGTAGCAAAGCTTTTACTTTTCCCTACTTCTTGTATCATCCTGTCTATCTTCTTGGTCAGCAGGCTCAGAGCTCTGCCGTTCTCCTCCACCAGACCGGTTAATAATTCCAACTGCTGTTTTATTTCATCCACAGATTCACTTCCGGAGTACTCAGATTTTTCGGCTTCAAACTGATGGGACAAAACAGTTTTCCTCGTGAGAAACTGCCAGGTCTCCCGAGCAGTCAGAACGACCAAAACCAGTCCTAAAAACAGCATTCCGTAAATCATAGAATTTAACCACTTCCCTTCGGTTCCAGGGCTTCCATTTGTTCCAATATATTCCGCAGGCGTATTAAAGCTCGTGCGTGAAGCTGAGACACTCGAGACTCGGAAATTTTAAGAAGTTTCCCTATTTCCTTAAGGGTTAATTCTTCATAGTAGTATAGAGAAAGAATTAGACGGTCCCGCTCCGGGAGACGTTCAATAGCCTCCGCTAAAAGTTTTTTCATTTCTTTTTCTTCCTGAACAGTTTGCGGGTCCGGACTTTGTTCATTGGCAATAGTTCCGGTCACGATCTCTTCCAGGGAAACTAAAGAAAGGTAGTTAACTTGCGCCAAAGTTTTCTCAACTTCGGCTACCTCCATCCCTAAAAATTCAGCTACTTCCCTGTCATCGACCTCGCCCCGTTCTTTTTCCAATTGATTATAAGCTTCACTGACCTTCTTGATGCGTTCCGTTACCGTTCGGGGCAACCAGCTGCTCTGGCGAAGTTCATCAATAATCGCTCCTTTTATCCTTTGACGGGCGTAGGTCTCAAACTTGGTGCCCTTCCGGGAATCGTACCGCTTAACGGCGTCAATCAAGCCGAAAATGCCGTAGCTTATCAAATCTTCCCGTTCGATAAAGTTGGGGGTTTTTAGTCTAAGATGGTCTACAATATGGCTCACCAGCGGCAGATACTCTATGATCATTTCTTCCCGCATCTCTTTCTTCTGTTTCCCGTTTTCTTTGTAGGTCTTAACTCCTGCCCCTGTCTCCATTCTTCAGAACGCCCCTTCACTCAAATATCCAGCCGGTGCCGCTCGAGCATTTTCCGAAAAATATATCCTATCAGGTGATCCCTATCTCTTTCCCTAATAACTTCAAAAGCAATTCCTGTCTTGTAGCGCCCGGGGTTGCGGTCGAGTTTTTCGGAGGGTCGGACAACCCGCCCCAGACAGAGGATAGTCATCTCATCCTCCCTGCGGGGAATAATAAACTTTAACAGAAG